>NC_012034.1:0-300000 GCF_000022325.1 Caldicellulosiruptor bescii DSM 6725
AAAAAGTGAGAATTTCAAACTACATAAAAAGGGTGGATATTCACATGGTAGAATATGACGTGAACGAAGTGTGGGAAAAGATAAAGGAGGCTGTGAAAAAAGAAATAAATCCAAGTCCGACAGATATATCATATAACACATGGTTTGAATCGCTTGTACCTCTTTGTTTTGACGACAATGATACATTGATTTTAAAAGCATTTGCTGATTTTCACAGGGATATAGTAATAAACAGGTATTCACTTGTCATTTTAAATGCTATAAGGCAGCTATTTTCACCGCATCTCAGCATAAAAGTAATTCTTCCTGATGAGGTTGAAAAGTACAAAAGGTTTCTAAAACCAAAGCAAGACGAAAAACCAGAGATAGTAACACAGCTAAATCCCAAATATACTTTTGAAACCTTTGTTGTTGGGAACAACAACAGACTTGCACATGCCGCAGCACTGGCCGTGGCAGAAACACCACCGGGTGAGAGAACCTATAACCCACTTTTTATTTATGGCGGTGTCGGGCTTGGAAAGACTCATCTTATGCATGCAATAGGTCATCACGTTTTAAAGCTTTATCCTGGCACAAAGGTTATGTATGTTACATCAGAGATATTCACAAACGAGCTTATAGCCGCAATAAGAGATGAAAAGACAGACGAGTTTAGGCTCAAGTACAGAAACGTCGATGTTCTTTTAATTGACGACATTCAGTTTTTAGGCGGAAAGGAAAGAACACAAGAAGAGTTTTTCCACACCTTCAACACTTTGTATGAGGCAAACAAGAAGATAATACTTTCATCAGACAGGCCACCAAAAGAAATAAACACCTTAGAAGACAGGCTCCGCTCTCGTTTTGAATGGGGACTTATAACAGACATTCAGCCGCCAGACTTTGAGACGCGAATAGCAATTTTGAGCAAAAAATGCCAGCTTGAAGGAACACCTGTGCCACAGCATATTTTAGAGTTTATAGCATCAAAGATTGAAACAAACATAAGAGAACTCGAAGGTGCTCTCAATAAAATTCTTGCATATTCAAAGCTAATGGCTCCTGATAAAGAAATAACATTAGATCTTGCTGAAAAGGCTTTGAAAGAGTTTATCGACACAAACACAAAAAAAGAGCTCACAATAGAGGATATCCAGGCAGAAGTTGCAAGCTATTTTGGTATTCGGCTTGAAGATTTTAAATCATCAAGAAGGTCAAGAAACGTAGCATTCCCGCGACAGATAGCTATGTATTTAGCAAGGGAACTTACAAATGTATCGCTTCCTAAAATAGGCGAGGCGTTTGGCGGAAAGGACCACACTACAGTACTTCATGCCTGTGAAAAAATCAAGGAACTTATCAACACAGATTCAAACACAAAAAATACTGTTGAAACAATCAAAAAAAGACTTATCCACAGAGAATAATAACATGTGGATAACTTTGTGTGAATTTCAATTTTCACATGTGAATTTAGTTGAAAACTTTAAAATTTATCAACAGGAATATATACATCCAAAACCTCAAATTTCACAAGCTTTTGACACTGTTATTAACTTATCCACAGCTATTACTGTGAATACTACTGAGAGTTTTATTTGGTAGTATGTATCTGAAACTCCCACATGAAAAAAGGAGGGAAAAAAATGAGGTTTATTGTGGATAAAGAAGTTTTACAAGATAATATTTCCAAGGTAATACCTGCTGCAGCATCAACAAAGGTAACATCAATTTTAGAGTGTGTATTAATCGAAGCGGAAGATAGAATAATATTTACCACAAACGATATGAAAATGCAGATGCAAACAGAATTTGAAGCAGAGATTTTAGAAAGAGGATCAGCACTTTTAAAAGCAAAACTTCTTTCTGACATAGTCAAAAAACTGCCAAGCGGTGACGTGGAAGTTATAAGGGAAGAAAACGAGGTAAAAATCAGAAGCCAGAAGATAGAGTTTAGGCTTCCTACTCTTGAACCGCTTGATTTTCCAAAGATGGACAGAAAACCTTCTGAGAGTTTTTGCGAGTTTGTTGCAAGCGAGTTTGTTGATGCTGTTGACAAGGTAATATTCGCAACCTCAAAAGATGAGACAAGACCAACATTTACAGGCGTGCTCTTTGAAAAAGAAGATGATGATTTTGTCAATCTTGTTGGGATGGACGGGCACAGACTTGCAATATGCAAAATAAAACCAGTTGCGGTTGAAGGAAGTTTTTCGAAGATTGTGCCTGCTGAAAACTTGGATGATATCACAAAGATAGTGGACATTGAAGAGCCAGAAAAGGTAAGAGTATCATTTTTTGAAAACCAGGCAACATTTGAGATAGGTTCAACAACGGTGATACTTACACTTATTTCCGGAAAGTTTTTCGATTACAAAAGTGCAATCCCAACAGAGTATTCAACCAAAATTTCAATTTCATCTGATGTTTTAGAAAGCACACTTGAAAGAGCTTCAATAGTGTCAAAAGATGAAAAAACCAACATCCAAGCTGTCATATTTGAGACAAACGGTATGATGTTCACAGTAAAATCTGTGTCTGCTGATGGAAGGTATGAAGAAGATGTGCTTTGTTCAGTCGAAGGTAAAGACATCAGAGTTGGATTTAATGTCAAGTATTTCTTAGACGTTTTGAAAGAGCTTGATGGTGAAATAAACCTGTTTATAACATCGCAGACAAGCCCTTCAATTGTGCAAAAGCCAGACGACCCTAACTACATCTACCTTGTTCTTCCTATAAAGATGCCAGAGTAAAGCATTTTTTAGAGGTTGTAAGAGTATGAAGATAAAAAGCATTTACGTTGAAAATTTCAGGGGTTACAAACAAAGGTTTTTTGAGTTCAAAGATAAAATGAATTTAATTGTCGGTAATAATGCCTCAGGAAAGACTTCTCTTCTTGAGGCTCTATATTTTTGTATGTGTGGAAAATCTTTTAAAAGTCGAGATATAGATGCAATAAACTTTGATTCTTTCTATTTCAAGCTTGAGATGTTGGCCGAGGTTGGAGACACTGAATATAATGTTTTCTGTTATGTAGATAAAGCCTTAGATAAGAGAATAATGATAAATGATAAGAAAATAAAGAAATTGTCTGAGCTGATAAGTACATTTAAATTTGTCTTTTTTGAGCCAGATGCAACAGAACTTATAAAACATCAGCCAAAACTGAGGCGCAGATTTTTAGATATGGAAGTTACAAAGCTTTACCCTTACATGACAAAAGTTTATTCAGAGTACCACAGAGCACTTCTTTCACGAAACGCGTTTTTGAAAAGTTATGATAAAAAGGATATAATAGATGTGTACGATATGCAAATAAGTCAGCTTGGATTTTTAATTTTTCAAAAACGACAGGAGGTTATAAATAAACTATCCATTGAAGCGCAAAAGATATTTAGTTTAGTGTTTGAAAACAAATCAATGCTTGAACTTAAATATATGCCATCAATTGCTGCTTCAACCGAGAAAGAATATTACAAAGAGATAAAAAAGAATATTGAGAAAGATTTGAGTCTTGGATATACAACAAAAGGTGTTCACAGAGATGACTTTGAGATTTTGATAGATAAAAAACCGGCAATAAATTTTGCATCTGAAGGACAGATAAAACTTGCGGCAGTCTCAGTTGTGCTTGCAACTTCTCTTCTTTATTCGGAGCCTGTGCTAATTTTAGACGATGTGTTTTCTGAGCTTGATAGTTTTAAAAGAAAAAATCTTGTGAAATTTATAAGCCAATACCAGTCGTTTGTGACATCTGCAGAAGATTTAAGTGTTCTTGAAAGAGAAGAAATACTGGAGTTTGGCAGTGCAAACTTGATTTTTCTTGAAAGAAGTATGTAAAAAAATTTTTTTTTAAGGATGTGTAAAGAGGATGTTTGCTCACATTGGTGAGGATTATGTAATCAACAGCGCAGAACTTCTTGTGATACTGAGCTGGGATTCTTTTGTGCGTTCAGAGGATAATCTTAAAATATTAGAAAACCTGAAGGCTCAAGATAGGATTGTTGTTATAAATGATGATATAAAAAAGTCTATCATAATCCTTGAGGTTGATGGAAGAATGTACGGAATAATATCTCCTGTGTCGCCGGGGACAATCGCAAAAAGGCTTTTGAACTTCAACCTCTATTTTGAAAACTATTTAGACCAAGAATGATTTTAAAAATTATTAGTTTGGAAGGTGAGAACAAATTGGATATGATAAATACAAATTCTCAGCAATATTCAGCAAGCGAGATACAGGTTTTAGAGGGACTTGAGGCTGTAAGAAAACGTCCTGGAATGTATATAGGTTCAACTTCCCAGAGAGGTCTTCACCATTTGGTGTATGAGATTGTTGACAATGCAATTGACGAGGCAATGGCAGGGTTTTGTAAAAACATTGAAGTTGTGATTCACAAGGACAACTCTGTTACTGTAATTGACGATGGAAGAGGAATTCCGGTTGATATTCACCCAAAGCTTCAAAAAAGCGGTGTTGAGGTTGTATTTACTGTTCTTCACGCAGGTGGAAAGTTCAATGAAAGAGTTTACAAGGTATCCGGAGGTCTTCACGGTGTTGGCGCATCTGTTGTGAATGCTCTATCTCGGTACTTGGAAGTTGAAGTTTACAGAGACGGCAAGGTATACTATCAAAGGTATGAAAGAGGAAAACCAACCTGTGAGTTAAAAGTAATTGGTACTACCGACAGGACAGGTACAAAAGTTACATTTTTGCCTGACGATGAGATTTTTGAGACCATAGAGTTTGACGGCGATGTGATACTGCAGCGTCTTCGTGAACTTGCGTTTTTGAACAAGGGGATAAGGATAGTCTTTGTTGATGAGAGAGAAAAAAATGTAAAACCCGTTGAGCTAAAATACGATGGTGGTATTGCAGAGTTTGTAAAGTTTTTGAACAGAAACAAGGAAGTTTTGCACCAAGAGCCTATATACATTGAAGGCGAGAAAAACGACATCCTCATTGAGGTTGCAGTGCAGTACACAGAAGATTTTGGTGAGAACATCTATTCATTTGCGAACAACATAGCAACCATAGACGGTGGCACTCACCTTATAGGCTTTAAAACTGCTGTTACAAAAGCTGTAAATGAATATGCAAAAAAGTATAACTTCATAAAAGGTGATACACAACTTCTTGGTGAGGACATAAGAGACGGTATGACAGCAATTGTGTCTGTTAAGATTCACGAGCCGCAGTTTGAAGGACAGACAAAGACAAAGCTTGGGAATAGCGAAGCACGCTGGGCTGTTGAAAATCTTGTTTCTGAAAGATTGGCAGCTTTTTTAGAAGAAAACCCTGATGTGTCAAAAAAGATTATCGACAAGGCCATTTTGGCGGCAAAAGCTCGCGAAGAGGCAAAAAAGGCAAGAGAGCTTGTAATAAAGAGAAAGTCTGCCTTAGATAGTTCAAACTTGCCTGGTAAGCTTGCAGACTGTTCAGAAAAAGACCCTGCAAAGTGCGAAATATTCATAGTTGAGGGTGATTCTGCAGGCGGTTCTGCAAAACAAGGGCGTGACAGGCGCTATCAGGCAATCTTGCCTCTTTGGGGTAAGATGCTCAACGTCGAAAAGGCAAGCCAGGACAAGATTTATTCAAACGACAAGCTTCTTCCTTTAATTCAGGCACTTGGCGTTGGAATTGGAAATGACATAGATTTAAAGAAACTAAGATACCACAAAGTCATAATAATGGCAGATGCTGACGTTGACGGGTCTCACATAAGAACTCTTCTTCTTACATTCTTTTACAGATACATGAGACCTTTAATAGAAAACGGCCACATTTACATTGCACAGCCACCGCTTTACAAGATAACAAAAGGCAAGCAGGTAAGATATGCTTATAACGATAAAGAACTTCAAAAGATATTACAGGAGATGAAAGATGCTCAGGTTCAGCGTTTTAAAGGACTTGGTGAAATGAATGCACAAGAGCTTTGGGAGACCACCATGGACCCTGCACGAAGAATTCTTCTTAGAGTTGAGCTTGAAGATGCTGTGATGGCAGAGGAGATCTTCACAATTCTGATGGGCGACAAGGTAGAGCCAAGAAGGGAGTTTATTGAAAAGAATGCTAAGTATGTAAGGAATTTGGATATATAGAAAAGAGGTGTTTCAAAGTGGAAGTTGCGAAAAAAATTTATGAAGAAGTTATAAAACTGCCTGAAGAGACTCAGAGAGAAGTTTTGGATTTTATTGAATTTAAAAAAAATGAAATGGAAAAAAAATATAGAAGAAATAATTGATAAAGTTATTGAAGAAAATTACGAGATATTAAAGGAGTTAGTCGATAAATGATAATGTTGAGTATTGAGGATGTATTGTTGATTGCTAAAAAATTAATAGAAAGATTTTGAGTGGCTATGGCTTTCCCAAATACCGCCTGCTGGGGATGGGGAAGCCTTGATTTGGCGGACTACAAATACCCCAGCCGTCAAACTTGTGCTAATGTGCACAGTTTGATTGACCAGGAAAAATTAAAGCATGGAAGAGCTCGATTTTAGGATAATTCCTGTTGAGATACAGGAAGAGATGAAACGAAGTTATATAGACTATGCAATGAGCGTAATTGTATCTCGTGCCCTGCCAGATGTGAGAGATGGCTTAAAGCCTGTTCACAGAAGAATACTTTATGCAATGAACGAGATAGGTCTTACACCTGACAAGCCTTACAGAAAATCTGCAACAGTTGTCGGGCATGTTCTTGCCAAATACCATCCGCACGGCGATGCTGCTGTGTACGAAAGCCTTGTTCGAATGGCACAGGACTTTTCCATGCGCCATCCTCTTGTTGACGGGCATGGAAACTTTGGGTCGGTTGACGGCGACCCGCCTGCTGCTATGCGTTACACTGAAGCGCGAATGAGCAAAATTGCTCTTGAGATGCTTCGCGACATTGAAAAAGAGACAGTTGATTTCATGCCCAACTTTGATGAATCGGCAAAAGAACCAAAGGTTTTGCCATCAAGGTTTCCTAATCTTTTGGTAAATGGCAGCCAGGGAATTGCGGTTGGTATGGCAACAAACATACCGCCTCACAACCTTGCAGAAGTGATTGACGCAATTGTGTATCTCCTTGACAATGAAAATGCAAGTTTAGATGATATAATGAAAATAATCAAAGGGCCTGATTTTCCAACAGGCGGGTATATCATCGGCAAAAAGGGTATAAGGGATGCTTATGCAACCGGAAAAGGAAAAATTATCGTACGGGCGAAAGCAACAATTGAGCAGACCTCCAAGGGAAGACAGAGATTAGTTGTTACAGAACTTCCCTATATGGTCAATAAGGCAAGGCTTATTGAAAAGATTGCCGAGCTTGTTCACGAGAAAAGGATAGATGGAATTTCTGATATAAGAGATGAGTCTGACAAAGAAGGTCTTAGGATTGTAATTGAAATAAAAAAAGATGCGGATGCAAATGTAGTTTTAAAACAGCTTTACAAGAACACCCAGCTTCAGGACAGCTTTGGCATAATCATGCTTGCGCTTGTTGACAACCAGCCAAAAGTTCTCACTCTTATGGATATGCTAAATCTTTACATTGAACATCAAAAAGAGGTAATTGTTAGAAGAACAAAGTATGACCTCAAAAAAGCAGAAGAAAGAGCTCACATTTTAGAAGGGCTCAAGAAAGCTCTTGACCACATAGATGAGATAATCTCAATCATTAGGTCATCCAGAACAGTAAATGAGGCAAAAGAAAGGCTCATTAGCAGATTTCAGTTTACAGAGGTCCAAGCTCAAGCAATTCTTGACATGAGACTTCAGCGCTTAACTGGCCTTGAGCGGCAAAAGATTGAAGAAGAGCTTGCAGAGCTAATCCGTATGATAGAATATTACAAAAACGTGCTTGCAAGTGATGCGATGGTAAAGGAAATTATAAAAAAAGAGATTTTGGAGATAAAAGAAAAGTACAAGGATGAGAGAAGGACAAAGATAATCCAAGATGAACATGAAGACTTTGAGGAAGAAGAGCTGATTCAAGAGCAGGAAACTGTAATCACACTTACCCATTTTGGGTATATAAAACGGCTTCCTCTTGACACGTACAAGAGCCAAAAACGAGGTGGTAGAGGCATCACAGGAATATCAACAAGAGAAGAGGATTTTGTTGAAGATGTCTTTGTCACAACAACACACCACTATATACTCTTTTTCACAGACAAAGGAAGGGTATTTCGCTTGAGAGCATATGAAGTGCCCGAAGGTTCGCGCCAGGCAAAAGGCACTGCGATTGTCAACCTCATTCAGATTGGCAAGGACGAAAAGATTACTGCTACTATGGCTGTAAAAGACTTTAAAGAAGGCTATCTTATGATGTGTACCAAAAACGGTACAATAAAGAAGGTGCTTTTGAGCGAGTTTGAAAACACAGGCAAGTCAGGTAAAAAAGCAATAACCCTTGCAGATGATGATAGCCTTGTTGATGTAAAACTCACATCTGGAAACGATGAGATTGTGCTTGTATCGAGCAATGGATACTGTGTTGTGTTCAACGAAAACGATGTAAGAAGTATGGGAAGGTCTGCACAGGGTGTAAAAGGTATGACGCTGGAAGATGGCGATTTTATTGTTGGAATGGAAAAAGCAAGCGATGGAAAGTATCTTCTTTGCGTCACAGAAAACGGGTTTGGTAAAAGAAGCGAGATTGAAGAGTATAGAAAAACAAAGCGCGGTGCAAAAGGTGTACTTACTTACAAGGTAACAGAAAAGACAGGTAGAATTGTTGATATAAAGATGGTAAATGATGAGGATGAGATAATGCTTTGCTCAACAGAAGGGATTTTTATAAGGCTTGAGGTTTCTCAAATTCCAGTTCAGGGAAGAAATACACAGGGTGTTAAACTTATGCGAATTGATGGAGATAATATAAAAGTTTCATCAATTGCAAGGATAAGGGTTGATGAGTAGAAAAATTGAATAATATGCAACGTATAAAGCCACAGATAGCTCCAAGTAAAAATTATCTGTGGCTTTTTTAAATTCAATAATTTAAGTTTATTAATTTTGGTATTTTCAACTTAAGCATAAATTATTTTGCTATGGGTAACTTTTTTGTCAATAAAAAAGGCAAAATATTTCAACAAACCTTTTTTATTTTCTGATATAATATTTGTAGTTATGTAATTGAATTGTAATAATAACAATTTAGCATTTTATGCGTTTTAAAATTAAAAAAGTTTAAAGGAAGTGCTGTGGATGATGAAAAAACGTTTTTTAGGAATGATGGTAGCTTTATTTATAATATTATCTTCTGGTATCAATTTTGTCATGTCAGACCAGTCGAAACCAAAAAGCTTTCTACAAAAAGTAGGAACTTTTAGCAACTTTAAAAAACTTGTTGATGAAGCTCTGAAAAAAAATCCATACATGGGATCAGGGGAAAATATAATGTATGAATCAGCACCAGATTTTGTTATAAAGGGTGAAAATAAAGAGGGTTCTGAGTCTTTTTATTCACAGACAAATGTGCAGGTTATGGGCGTTGATGAAGCTGATATTGCAAAGACAGACGGGCAGTATATATACATTGCAAAACCATATCCAAAGATAAAAGATAATGGAATTGTAATTGTTAAAGCTTATCCACCTGAGGAAATGAAAGTTTTATCTAAAATTAAATTGAGCGATGAGTTCTATCCAGAAGAATTTTATGTTGATGGCAGGTATCTTGTTGTTATTTGTGAAAAAGAAAAGATTGTAGATAGGGAACCTGTTATTCAAAAAAATAATTTTCCTGATATCGATACAAAGAAAATAAAAGTTTATGTGCCATATCAGTTATTGATAGAGACGTATTGTATTGTTTATGACATTTCTGACAAATCAAATCCTAAGGAAATAAGAAGGGTTTCAATTTCGGGAAGATATCTGACATCAAGGAAAATAGGAACAAGTCTTTACATTGTGATAGAAAAGCAATTCCCATATAGAATTTACGCTAATAAATCCTACTCTGAGCAAGATTTCAAACCATACTTTTCAGATAGTATTACAGGTAGTTCAAAAAAGATATATATAAACTTTGACAGAATAAAGTATATTCCAGATTTTATAAACTGTAGCATTACTGTTATTGGAAGTTTCGATATTGAGTCAAAAGATAAAATTTGTGTTGAGTGTGTGCTTGGTGGAGGGAATATAGTTTACTGTTCGCAAGAAAATCTTTATTTGTGCTCTGAAGTAATAAAAAAAGTTTACTGGCCTGAAAAATGGGAAGATAATACAAGACCATGGTATAGTTATGTAAGAAAAACAATGATTAGCAGATTTGAACTTTCAAAAGGGAAAATTAATCTTGAGGCAGCAAGTGTTGTCAGTGGAAAAGTGTTGAATCAATTTTCAATGGATGAACAAGATGGTTATTTCAGAATTGCAACAACTGGTGAAAGGCTTTATTTTCCAGAAAAAAATTACGATTATTTTAATGCTGTGTATGTTCTTGATAAAAACTTGAGAGTAGTTGGGAAGATAGATAATATTGCAAAAGGAGAAAGAATATATTCAGCAAGATTTATTGGAAAAAGACTATATCTTGTTACCTTCAAAGAGCTTGACCCATTTTTTGTAATTGACCTTGAAGACCCTCATAATCCAAAAGTGCTTGGGTATCTTAAAATTCCAGGATACTCAACATATCTTCATCCATATGATGAAAATCACATAATAGGATTTGGCAGGGATGCAGAGGATTTAAATGAAGAATATGCAATTCCTTTAGGACTGAAAATTGCAATGTTCAATGTTGAGGATGTAAAAAATCCAAAGGAGCTGTTCAAAATCATAATTGGGGGCAAGGGTACTTATTCTGAACTTCTTAATAATCACAAAGCGCTTTTGTTTGATAAAAGTAAAAACATTTTTGCATTCCCTGTAGAGGTTTACGACAAAAAAGGGCATAACTTCACAGGTGCTTTTGTATATAGCATAGATTTGAAAGAAGGTTTTGTTTTGAGGGGCAAGATTTTGCATGAAATTGGTGATGGATATTGTGAGGAGATAGACAGGCTTTTGTATATTGGTGATGTGCTCTACTCAGTTTCAAACTCAATGATAAAAGCAAGCTCTCTTGAAAGCTTCAAGGAGATAGCAAGGTTGAGGTTGGATTGAAAGAGTAGATGATAAAAAACAAGAGACCCCCTTGGGTATTCCTGCAAAGGGATGAAATTCGAAGTTGCAAGGAGGTAGAGGAATAATGAAAGTTAAGAAAAAGAAGATAGGTAGTGTTATTATGATTTTTGCAATATTGTTGAGCGTTATTGTTCCAGTTTTAACGGCTACATATCAAAGTAAAAGTTATTTAGAAACTACATAATTAAGTAAATTAGAGAATAACATAATTCAAATTGCTGCTGTAGTTTTCATTCCTTAGCCCTAAAGAGAGATGGCACAGTTTGGGCTTGGGAAAGTAATAAAGATGGTCAGCTGGGGAATAGAGGTGCTGGTGTGAATATTCCATTGTTCCTGTTCAAGTTAAAGGGTTAAAAGATATTGGGACAATTGCGGCAGGGGACAGTTATACCTTAGGGCTAAAAAAAGATGGAACAGTTTGGTGTTGGGGATTAAATGAAAGTATTCAATTCATAAATGGCAGTAATAGAGATTTTTCTGTTCCTTTCCAAATCAGAGGTTTAAAAGATGTGGTTGCAATTGGCGCTGGCAAAGATTATTCTTTAGCGCTGAAGGAAGATAGTACCGTTTGAGTGTGGGAATGTAAATATAATTATTACGAACAATTGAGGAGAGGTACCGATGAATACTCCCCTGTTCCAGTCTAAGTCGAAGGATTAAAAAATGTGGTAGCAATTGCACCTGGTGAATGGCATTCCTTAGCACTAAAAAAAAGACGGCACAGTATGGGCTTGGGGAACAAATGGCAGAGGTCAATTGGGGAATGGTGGTGTTGGTGTCTATTCACCTATTCCTGTCCCAGTCGTTATTAAATAGTGTGAAATGATGTGATAATCATTGAATTAAAACCTTAGTATAATTGTATGATTAGCAAAATGGGGTAATATAATTTGTAGTTTATAATAAAGATTTTGCAATAAAATACAATAGAATCCTGGATAAAAACGAAATTTTAAAATTTTGTTTGCAATATATAGGTAAAACTCAATAGAACAAAAGCTATATATTGTAAAAAAGGGGTTATCCAATTATTTTTTTGGAACAGCCCTTAATTTTTTGTAATACTTTCTTCTTCGTATTTTTAAGGCAACAAAATATAAAATTATTGAATAAAAGATATAACCATTGAAAGAAAAAATAGTTAATACGAAAAATTAAAAAATATCCTTTCTCATTTTGCAACGGATACAGAATTGACGGGAGAGAAATATTTAGCCAAAGGGATATGTGCAGGCTATGGTTTTTAAAAGTGATAAAAACTTAATTTACTTGGTTACAGGAAAAGTGAAGAAAAATGACCTTGGCATGGGAATTTACATTTGCGAATAAACATGATAGTCAACAATTTCTTTTCAAACATTTTCCCACTTTTTTTGTTACGGCAAATACTCTTCTAACTATGCAAGAAGTTAACGTTAATTTAACAATAATATGGTTGACATTTTTTGCATTATTGTATAAAATACTACCCGAGTATATAAATTAGTTTAAATAAATCAATTATTTTTGATGGGGGTAGATACAAGTGAGATTTCCAAAGAAATTGAGAGTATTGTTAACATTTCTTATTCTTTTAATCTTCACCCTTAATACAAATCTATATGTCTTTTCACAAAGTAGTAATCTCAAGAACCAAGAGTCAAATTACAAAGATTTAATAGGACACTGGGCAGAGGATGAATTTAGATGGTTGATAGAGAAGGGAATAATTAGTGGAGTGAAGGCAAATGGAGTAATGTTAGCAAAGCCAGATGAGAAGTTAACAAGAGCGGAAGCTGTTGTGATTATACTAAGAACTATATTTGAGAAGGAGCTTCTTGAGGAGGAAATAAAGAAATTAAAAGAGGATAGTTTTAAAGATATTTCAAATCATTGGAGCAGAGATTACATAAATGTAGCTGCGAGATATGGTTTGGTTAAAGGTTATTCAGACAAGACATTTAGACCAAATCAGAGAATTACACGTGAAGAGTTTGTTTTAATGGTGATAAGGGTGAGCAAATATAGGGAGCAAGCAGCAAGTGAGGGCAAGCAAAACGATAAGAAGGTAAAATTTAAAGATGTGAGTGTTAACAATTTTGGATATAACGAAATAATTTTTGCAGTTGAGAAAGGCTTGATCAAAGGCTATAGCGATGGTACATTTAGACCAAGAAGTTATATAAGCCGAGCAGAAGCAGCAGTAATAGTTGCAAGGGCATTGAAAGCGGATTTATTCATTACCTATAGAGCAAAGAAGCCTCAAATAACTAAAGAAAATGCGAGCGAATTTTTTGAACTTGTTGTTGATAAAGAGGAAGTAGGTATAATAGAAAAGGCGAAGCTCACACTAAAGAGCAAAGTAAAGGGTGTCAAGTTTACAGCAGAGTGGAAGGCAAGTGGTGGTAAACTTGAGGTAGCTAAAGATAATCAGAGTGCGATTTGGAGCCCGACAGATGCAGAAGAGGGTAAGAATTATATTGTGACTGTTGAAGTAACCATCCTGACAGATAATGGGGAAAAGATAAAAATACAAAAGGTTGCAAGGATACGAGTGAACGAGGGCGTCCAACTGACAAAGAATGAAAACATAGAAGAACCGGTGAATAAAATAGATCCATTATTTACCCAAAGAGAATCAAACAATTTAGTTCAAGAAAATTCTAGTTATAGCCCATTAGAAGAAAAACTTTCAGCGCCAATATTGAAAATAGCAAAAAAAGGTGAGTATGTAGAGCTTACTTGGAATGAGGTAAAAGGTGCAAGGAGTTACATTGTAAAAAGAGGGAAGGTAAGCGGGGAGTATGAGGTATTGGCAAGCGGAGTTATTACTACGGCGTATATTGATGGTCCTATGGATGGAAAAACAACGTATTACTATGTGGTTGCAGCAGTGGGAGCAAATGGTACGACCAGTATGAATTCAAATGAGGTAGTGTACAAAGCACTGCCACAATCACCAAAGTTATTTGGGACATACAATGGGACAAGTGCACGTCTTACATGGACGAAAGCGAATGGAGCAGAGAGGTATACTCTTTACAGGAGCACAGTCAGTGGAGGACCATACTATGCAATTGCAGAAAACTTACTTACCAATGTGTTTGAAGATACTAATTTGACATCAGGTACAGTGTATTACTATGTAGTAAAAGCCATTAACGAATTAGGAGAAAGTGAATACTCAAATGAGGTAGCGATGGGGGAAGGAGTTACAGTTGCAGCTAAATTTAATCCTGATGACGACGAGGATGGAGATGGGTTGACAAATGTAGATGAGTTAAAATATGCAACAAGTTTGAAGAAGAATGATAGTGATGGAGATGGGTTGAGTGACGGTTATGAAGTAAAGAAAGGAACAAATCCATTAGTACCGGATACAGATAATGACGGGATATATGATGGAGCAGAGGTTGTGATGGGAACAGACCCATTGACAAAGAATCCTTTGACAAGTGCCGAGAAATATGCGGTATCGGAAGATGGTAAAGTTTTTGTAAGAGCACTTTCTGATGCAAATATTTTAATAGCTCCCTTACAGGTAAAGAGGTCTGACAATGTGTTTATTAACTCATTGAAAGGAATAGTAGGTAAAGCGATAGAGATAACTGCAGGGGGATTTGATATAAAGAAGGCAGAGATAGTAGTGAACTATGATGAAGCAGAACTTAATGGTGTAGAAGAGAATAATTTAATGCTGTATTATGTCAATTATGACAAGAAGATATTAGAGCCGTTAGAAGATGTTGTAGTAGATACAGTGTATAATCGAGTTTCGGGTAAGACAGAGCATTTTAGCACATTTTTACTTGGTGATAAGAATATGCCAGTTGATCTTTCCAAAGTAGATATTGTGTTTGTACTTGACAACTCAGGTAGTATGTCGTCTAATGACCCAAATTATTACAGAATAGAAGCAACAAAGAAATTTATACAAAATATAGATGAACTTAACAATAGAGTTGGGTTAGTAGATTTCGATAGCTCTGTAAGTGTTAGATCAAATTTGACATCTGACAAGAGCAAATTGTTACAAGCCCTAAATGCGATGAGATGGACAGGTGGTTCTACGAATATAGGAGGAGGATTGAAAGCTGCGCTGGGATTATTCGACCAAGAGCAATCTAAAAAGATAATAGTACTTTTATCAGACGGATATCACAACACAGGAATTCATCCAAACGATGTACTACCAGAATTAATAAAACAAGAAATAGTAGTAAATACCATCGCATTGGGTAAAGATTGTGATAGGGAGTTATTACATGATATAGCTGATAAGACAAAAGGAGGCTATTTTTACGTTGATAATACAGGAGGACTTTCTCAAGAAGATGTAGACAAGCAAATAGAGCTAATATACGAGAAACTAACTAAATGGATAACCCTTCAAAAGGAAGCAGAAAAGAATCTCAAACCTCAAGAAGTGTTAAGTATAGAGTACAATGATGTAGGTTTAGACAATGAAGAGTTTCATAAATGGATAACCACAGCTATGACTAATTTACTTACGGGAAATTATATGGAAGAGTTTGATGATATTAGTATAGAGGGGAATGGTCCTGAGTTTAAATTTGTGAGGTATTACAATTCTTTTGCTAATCAACAAAAGACGATAATAGGTAAAGGTTTTAGAACCAATTTTGACAGCAAGCTTACAAAGGTAGCGGGAGTCGGAATAGTCCAAGCAGGGGTATTGAATGTAAGAGAAGGACCGAATGTAAATACCAAAAAGATAGGGTATTTGACTAAGGGGACAAAGGTGCAGATTGAAGAGGATGGCAACAAGAACGGCAGTGGTTGGCACAGAATTGTGTATAAGGGTAAATCTGCATATATTTGCGCAGCATATGTCAAAGAGCTAAACAATGGAATTGAAGTAACATATCCAAGTGGTAGTATGATAGTATTTGTGGATGATAATGGAGATGGGATTTACTTGTCAGACAGTAACAAAGCTGACAAGGTAGTTTTGTCAGGTAATGAATATATATTGATACAAAGAGATTTGACGAGATATGTTTTTGACAAGAGTGGAAAACTTATCAAAATTGGTGATAGAAATGAAAATTACATTACTATTGAGTATTCTGGTGAAAAGATATCTGCGGCAAGAGATGTTTTTGGCAGAAAATTAGAATTTATCTTTCAAGGGGATAACCTGGTATGTATAAGAGAGAACATCAAGGGTAAAATAGGTAGGAAAGTAGAATTTGTATATGATGACAAGGATAGACTAATAAAAGTAATTGGGGTTGATGGCGCAGAGACAAGATATGAATATGATGAGAAAGACAGACTCAAGAGGATAATTGATGCGAACGGGCACCAGGTGGTAAGGAATGAATATGATATTTTAGGTAGGATAGTGAGGCAATACGACGGGGAAGATATAATCAGATTTTTCATATACGATGATGAAGACAGAGTAAGATATTATATAGACGAAAATGGTAATGAGAGTATGGTAGTATTCAATGAAGAGCTAAAACCAATAAAAGAGAGAAATGCATTGGGTGGGGGTTGTGACTACAAGTATGAGATTAATGACGGTTCAAAGTGGATAGACGTGACAACTCCTGATTTGGATAAGGATGTAGTTGTGAGCGGTCTTACACGGGAAAAATATCAAGAGCTGAAAGAGAAAGGTAGCATGACAAAGCAGGTCACAATTCAGATAATAAAGACTTCTCCTAGTTTAGAAACAGCAAAGACTACACAAATATACGATGGACGTGGCAATATTATCCAAGTGATAGATGCTTATGGTAATTCAATAAAAATGAAATATGATAACAATAATAATTTAATTGAGCAAACAGACAGGATTGGTGCTACTACCAAATATATTTATGATGCCGAGGGTATAAATTTAATTGAGAAAATTGATCCACTTGGAAACAAGGAAAGATATGAATATTATTCTATAAATTCGGGCATAAAACTCAATGGTTTACTTGCAAAGTATATAGATAAAAATGGGAATGAGACGAGATACTATTATGAAGATGAATATAACAATTTAACACGAGTGGTTGACGCAGAAGGTTATGAGACAAAATATGAATATGACCAGTTAGGCAGAAAAATAAAAGAAATAAATGAAAGAGGATATGTAACAAGGTTTGAGTATGATCCAGAAGGCAGAATTACAAAAGAAATAGACGCGTTTGGTAAAACAAAAGTATATGTATATGACAAAGTAGGTAATTTAATAGAAGAAATCGATCGCCTTGGCAACAAAACAAGATATGTATACGATGATAAAAACAGGCTTATAAAAGAAATTGATGCGATGGGTGGAGAGTATCAATACTTTTATGATCCTGTAGGGAACAAGATAAAGGAGATAGACCCTGAAGGAAGAGTAACCAAATATACTTATGATGAACTGAACAGACTTGTTGAGATAGAAGATGCAGAAGGCAATAAAACCAAATTCAAGTATGATTTAGCAGGCAGGAAAATATCAGAGGTAAATGCCTTAGGAAAAGAGACAAGATATGAATATGATTTATTAGGAAGACTTACGAAAGTGATTGATCCTTTAGGTAAAACCCGAAGTTACCAATACAATGCTGAAGGGTATAAAATATCAGAGACGAATAAAAATGGTGCCACTACTTCATATGTATATGATTTAGCAGGAAGGTTAATAACAGCATATTATCCAGATGGAACTAGAAGGAGCTATAACTACGATAATAATGGCAATGTAATCAGTATCATCAATCCAAAAGGATATGTGACAAAATACTACTACGACAAATTAAACAGGGTAATCAAGGTAGAAGACAGCAACGGCAAAGCAGTAACATATGAGTATGACGGTTGTGGAAATGTAATTTGCTTTAAAGACAAAAAAGGAAGAGAAACAAGGTACGAATATGATGCTCTTGACAGAGTAAAAAGAGTAATAGCACCAAACGGAGCACAAACAGAGTATGAGTACGATGCAGAGGGCAGAGTTGTCAAGGTCACAGATGCAAAAGGAAGAAGCGAGGAATATATGTATGATGAGCTTGGTAGAGTTGTTGTATATAAGGACAAGTTAGGAAATGTAATCAAATACGCATATGACAAGGTGGGTAATAGAACACAGCTTATTGATAGAAGAGGAAATGCAACAAAGTATGAGTATGATAAATTGAATAGGGTAGTAAAGGTGATTGACGCGTATGGAAATGAAAGTAGGCTGGAGTATGATGCTGTTGGGAATAATATAGCAAAGACAGACAGAAGAGGAAACACAACAAAGTATGAATATGATGCAAATAACAGACTAGTGACAATAATTGATCCATATGGAAATAAGATTAGATTTGAGTATGATGGAGAAGGCAATGTAATATGCAGAATAGATGCAAGAGGGAACAGAATGTATTATAGTTATGATGGATTGAACAGGTTGAGGACTGTACAAGACAACGATGGCAGGAAAACTGTTTATGAATATGATGAGAATGGGAATATAGTAAAGATAATACGACCAGACGGCAAGTATGTAACCTACAGGTATGACAGTTTGGACAGGTTGGTAAGAGTTACACAAGAGAATGGAGCTGTGACAGAGTATAGGTATGACGAAGAGGATAATTTAATTGAGGTCAAGGATGGGAATGGCAATATAACAAGGTATGAATACAATGAGATAGACAGACCTGTCAAAGTAATAGATGCAATCGGCAATGAAGAAAGATATAGCTATGACTTAGTAGGGAATATAGTATATGCGATAGACAAGAATGGAGTTAGGATAGAGTACAGCTATGACCAACTTGACAGGGTAGTGCATGTTAAAGCTGGCGGAGTAGAGGTGAGATATAGTTATGATGAGGAAGGCAACAGAGTCCAGATGTCAGACAAAACAGGGATAAACAAATATGAATATGATAAGCTAAATAGGTTGATAAGGAAAATATACCCAGATGGCAAGAGTATAGAATATGAATACGACCAAGAAGGTAATGTAATAAAGGTAAAAGACCCGAGCGGATATGTGACGCAATACAAGTATGATAAGATGAATCGGCTTGAAGAGGTGATAACCTCAGATGGTAGCACAAGATATTCATACGATGAGAATGGAAATGTGAAATCAATAGAGTATCCGAATAAGCTGAAGTTTGAGTACGAATATGATAGCAGGAACTTACTTAAAGGATTAGTGGTTACAGCGAGAGATGTTGTAAGGAATGAGATAGATAAGTATTATACTCCTAGCAGTGTGATAGAACAAGGTGGTGGCACAAGCACATATATTTACAAGTATGAATATGGATATGATGACAATGGCAATATGATATACAAACAGGAGCCTATAGGTAGGACAGAGTACAAGTATGATGAGGTAGGTAGAGTAGCTGAAGTCAAAGATAGATTTGGACGATTAACTCGATATGAATATGACAATGTAGGCAATAGAATAAAGGAGATAGTAGAGGTCCCGACAGGTATAAGCAGAGATAGTCTTAATTCTGAAGGGCTGAATATTAGATACGATTATGGAGAAGTATACAGCGTTGAGAAGACTTACACATATGATAAATTAAATAGACTATTGAGCATTGAATCTCGAGACAGAGAAGGGAATATTGTAGGTGTTAACAGCTACGGCTATGACAACAATGGGAATTTGATAAGAGCAGAGGAAAGATGGCGCACAAGAGTATACAAGGGTCAGGGAAGCAAAGTAGTTGCAAAAGAGATAGAAAAGCAAGATTTACAGACTGTATATCAAGATGCATATACTGCAGAGAATGTTCAGGTACAGACAAGCGTATATAACTCAGCATATAGTTTGGACAATAGCACAGTAGTGATTTCAGTATATGATAGTGTGTACAATAGTGCATACAATTTACAAAATTCAAGTTCTGAGCAGAGTATTACTGTAAAAGACGTAGTTTACGAGACGGTATATGAAGATGTTTATGAGATAGAAGAGAAGATTAAAGTAAGTGAATTTAGATATGATGAGCTTGGCAGGATGGTATGGGCAAAGGTTGACAATAATGTGGTAGAATTTGAATACGACGGAGATGGGCTCAGAACAAAGAAGATAACAGCAAATGATGTAAAAACATACTACTGGTCTGGCAGCAATCTTATTTATGAAAGCGATGCAACGGGCAAAGGATTCAGCAGCATATGGGGCTTGAGTATGATAGGAAGGACGGACGGTAGTAATACAGAGTATTTTATGAAAGATGGGCATGGAGATGTACTTATCACGTTTGACAAAAGTGGGCAGAGGAAGAATATATATGAATATGATTTGTATGGTAATGTAATAAAAGAAATAGAGACAGGGCAAGAGAACCCGATAAGATATGCTGGATATTACTATGACAAGGAATTAGAATGGTATTATTTAAAGACAAGGTATTACGATAGTAGGATAGGGAGGTTTGTGAAAGAGGATGGCATAAAGGGAGATATAACAGACCCAGAAAGTTTGAACCTATACACTTACTGTACAAACAATCCTGTGAATTTATATGATCCGGATGGAGAGTTTGCGATAGTGCCACTGTTAGTAGGATTAGCAGTGCAGACTGTAAGTGGAGTATTGTTAGATTATATAATAGATAGGAAAAATTTCAATCTTTGGAAGAGTATTGGAACAAATTTAGTAGTGTCAATGGTTGGTATAGTAACAGGAGGAATAGCAAGTTCAATAAAGCTTGGTACAAAAATAACTAAAGTTGCACCGAAAGTAGCAAAACTAACAGAAAGATTAGTAAGATGGGGAAGTGAAAAAGCTGTTAAAAAACCTAACTCTAAGGTTGCAAAATTTATAAATAAATTTACAGAAGATGTTGCAAAACCTTTTATTGATAAATTAGGCACTCCAAAGACATGGGTTATGGCTGGGTTAAAAGCACTGACCCAAACAGGTGCGGATGCGACGATAGATATGATATCTGGTGAAAAAGTTACCGCAGGATCAATTTCTCTCGATATACTTTTGAGAACTGCATTTGGTGCGTTTGGCTCAGCAACAGGAAACGTGAAACTATTTGGAGGTGGATTGAGGAGAATATTTAAATTACCTCCCTCTAAGAAAGCGGAAAGTTGGGATGCTGCTGCTAAAAGAGTAGTTGCAAAATATTTGATAGAAGATTTAGAGGCGGGATTATCAAATTTTGGCAAAAAGTGTTCACTTGATGCATTAAAGGGTATTAACTTAGGAAGGATATTGGGACGAGCAGGAAGAAAGTTTACAAAATATATAGTAAATAAATTGGAAATGCAAAAGTATTCAATAACAAATGTTTCAGGGATCCAAGGGGAAAGTGGTGGAGGAGTATTAGACGAGTTTATTGTTCAAAATAATAAAAAAACAGGCGAGGATGTAAAATGGACAAGAGGAAGTGGAGTAAGTAGTCCAGCGACAATTGGTATCTGGGGCACTGCAGGTGAACATGAGGTTGGACAAATAAAAGGAGTAGCAGCACAAGGATTGAATTTTAGCTGGAGCATACAATCAAAGATGGGAGCTGATTTAAACTTAGGGGCGGTAAGAGGAGGCGAGCCGAGGACGCCGACAGTAGATTTAAAATTCGGCTATATGGCACCTATGAGAAGGATGATAGTGCCGAGGGTAGGCAGGGTATTAGCATATTGATAAAGAGTAGTGCTCTCCTACAGGTTTATTTTTAGCTGTAGGAGAGCATTTATACATTTTGTCTTTGAAAAAGTTTAGTTTGGGATTAAAAGGAGAAAAGAGGGAAGAGCATGGAGAGTAGAGAGAGGGTAGTGAAAGCGCTGAATAAGCTAATAAAGGCATTGGCAGTAATTTGGTTAGTGTTAATTGTTCTGAGGCTTATATGGTATTTTGCAGACATAACTTATATATTTGAGAGATTATCGATAGATACGACAGATGTTCTATCATTGTTCTTGGAACAAACAATAGGTTCTTTTTTGGCTTATAGTGTGGCTATATTGATTGTAGCTTTATTTACTGTAGTGTTATTTTTTTTATTAAGTTCAATAATTACGGTGTTGATTGCTGGTTTCACAACAACAATTTCAGAAAAGATTGAAGCAATTTTTGTCAAGAAGGAATTTGGTGCGATGCAGGTAAATGAAGAAGTAATTGAAGCTAGTTTAGATATAGATGAAGAGATTTATATTGATAGGAGTAAGAGGAAAATAAGCGTATTTGGCAGATATGAAAAGGCCAAAAAAACGGATTCACTTTTAGGAGCGGAGCACAGGATTGATGGAGAGTTTTTTATTTTTAAGTGTATTAAAGTGAAAGGAGAAAAATTATATTTACCGTACTCATTAATTGAAAATAGATATGTAAACGGATATGTTGTAGGTAAGAATATATCATACTACTGTGATGGCAATGAATCAGAAAGAATGTTATTGGTAGACGCAATTAAAGAAGAAATAATAGAAAATGAAAAAGAGCATGTTGAAGAAAAAATTTGTGGTGAAATTCTAGCAGAAAAATGTGCTAAAGCTGCTGCAAAGTTAATTAAGAGTATAACAGAAGAAAGTTTTGATACTGAACCAAGATTTAAGGATATAGTACTAACGTTATTAGTTACAGGGGTATTTTTAATAACAAATTTTGTGTCTTGGTTGATATCTAAGATAGCAAGTAGTGAGATAAATTTGCAAGGAATATTATGGATTATAAATATAATGATTTTAGTGTTAATATTAGTACTTTACGTAGTTAAGAGATTTTATGAAAAAGAAAAACCGCTTAAGTTTGATATAGAGATAGATAAGGTACATGTAATATTTTGTGAAAGTTCTGAAGGAATAATAGAAACAGTAATAAAAGAAAAAGAAGCATTTGTAAAAGATGAATACATAGTGTTAGTAAAAAAAGGAGATGAAGAAGGCGAGAGATTTTTGGGGAAATTAAAAGAAGAAAAAGAAAAAGGATTGTATGAAGTAAGATTAATATATGGTACCAAAAAAGAGAACAAAATAAAGTATTGGGTAAAATTAAGGAGTTGAATTGAGACATGAGCAAGATATTAGTGAAAGGTGTAAAAAATCCAATATATAACAGATTGCGTATTAAGTCATATTTGGTAAGTTTCAAAGTTTTGATAGTAGTTGTTACTATAATTATTGCTTTTTTGCTTATTAACTATGCAACTGATTGGGTTAATAGAATTGGATTGGATGTAGATGAAAAAACAAGGTCGTTTATAAATACATTGGCTTTTAGTTTATCGCTAGATATCTTATCCCCATGCTCTATCGATGACACTATTTTGGGATACCCTATTACAGAAGCTATTTTCACACCAATAATATACATGGTTACTTGGTTTAAGGGTGATAGCAAAGAAAAAATAGAATATTTTTCAAGAAATAAATCAGTAATAGAACTGCTGTTGAGCAAGCTTCAATATGTTTTAATGGACAACTCTCCAGAGGAAAATTTTATGAATTGGGTGAAATCGAAAGATATAGATTTAAAAAAATATGAAAAGGAAGATATTTTAACGTTTTATTGGGCATTCCACTTTTTAGATGTCAATGTAATAGTAGTGATATTCAGTACTGTAGTGTTGATAGGATGTATTGGAGCACCAGTAAGTGTATTAGTATTTACATTAATATTCAGCATATCTACGTTAATAGAGGATATAAGAGATTTGGTCTTTAAGAGAAGAGAAGCAATTTTAAGGGGAGAGGAAGGAATTGAAGATGAAGATGAAAGGAAGATATATGAGAAAATAAAAGAAGAGATAAAAATAGCAATTTATAAGGAAGAAGAAGCAAGAAATCAAAGTTAGTAAAATAGGGATAAATAAAAATATTTTCTTTGACATAGAAAAAACAAAATAGAATAGAAAGCGAGACAAGCAAGAAAATATGCGTGTGGGGACTAACTTTTGTAGCAATTAAGGCATCTATTATGTATGTATCGGCATTTATATTGTTAATATATTCTTTGTATCCATTTTTACATGAACATGTTATTAATATACTTAAAAAGGGAATAAAAGAAGAGTCAAGGCTAATAAGTATATGGCTTGTAATGGTTATAATATCTTATCTTCTTAAAAGGTATGACATTATAACTAGGTCTGATGAAGGGGATTTATGAAAATTGACATTAGAAGAAAATTAAGAATTCTAGTATAATGCACCTATGAGAAGGATGATAGTGCAATATTATATTTTGTTTTTGATAAAGTTTAGTTTGGGATTAAAAGGAGAAGAGAGGGAAGAGCATGGAGAGTAGAGAGAGGGTAGTGAAAGCGCTGAATAAGCTAATAAAGGCATTGGCAGTAATTTGGTTAGTGTTGATTGTTCTGAGGCTTATATGGTATTTTGCAGATATAGCGTATGTGAGCGAAAGAATAACAGGGGATTCATCAGATGGTATTATAGTATTTTTTAAGCAGATATTTTTGTACATTCTTTTTTTGGGTTTAGTAGGAGTAATATTACCGTTTTTCATTTTTTCTGGGGGAGGGTATATTCCATATTTAGCATTGTATGAACTGTTGACAATTTTTAAAATAATAGTTGTAGTAACTGTAGCAGTTGTGGTAAGGAAGTTTTGGGTTGTAAATAAATATTTTGAGACAACAGCGTTTAAGAGAGATTTTTTAGTGAATAGTAGCAAAAAAGAAATAGTACTAATATTAAAATGTGACGAATCATATTGTAAATATAAAACAGAAGAAGAGTTTTATATTTTTAAGAGAATTGTGACTGAAGGAGGAGGAGAGATATATTTACCTTACTCTGTAATAGAAGATAGATATGTAGATGGATATGTTATAGGCAAAAATATATGGTATCATGAAGAAGATTCAGGTAGAAAAATATTGATAGAAGAGTTATTAGAAGAAAAAATAGTAGAAAATAAAGAAAATAAAAAGGAACAAGCTGAAGAGAGAATTAATGAAGAAATATTAGCAGAAAAAGTGGCAAGAGCTGCTATAAAATTGCTTAAATTAAGAAGGCAAGAGAAGACAATGGTCAGTTGTAGTAATGTTTCACCCATTTATTATGTAACAGCTTTAGGTAATTCAAGAGGTTTTTTTGCGAAAATAATTCCATCGTTAATTGTAGGCTCGTTAATTGCGGGGATATTTGTAACAATAGAATTTACATATTGGTTAATACAGGATATAACGAATAGTAGTCGTATAACCGTACACAAGATCATATGGATTATGAGTATGCTACTGATGGTAATGCTATTAGCAATTTTTGTGGTCAAAGGTTTTTATAAAAGAGAAAAAAAAGATGAAGAAAAACTTAACATAGAAATAGTAAAAATACCAGTGATACTATACAGGGAAAATAAGAAAGCTGAGGTAAAAGAAGGAGGTATATTTGTAAAAGACGACGAAAATATAGTGTTAGTGAAAAAGGGAGACAAAGAAGTTGAAGAGCTTTTGAGTGAATTAAAAATAAAAAAAGAAAGAGTAGAAGGATTGTATGAGGTGAGATTAATAAGTAAGTATTCTTCTGATGAAGAAGTAAAAAGCACGCTATGGTGCTTGGTAAGAATAGGTGGTGAAGCTTAAAAGATGAATAGGATAGTAGTAAGAGACATAGAAGACAAAAAAGGAAAAAGCACTATTACAAAGATTAGTACATTGCAAAAAGCTGTAGTGTTAGTTGTTGCTGTAATTTTTACTTTCTTATTATTCAAGTACGCAAAAGAGGTAGTTAATAGGAATGAGCTAAATGTGGATGATAGGATAAGGCCTATTACAAAAACATTAGTTTTTGGATTATCAATAGAACCTGGGTTTATAGGTAATGAACTTTTTGACTTTCCTACTGTGGGATGTTATAGTTTGATTGCATTTATATGGCGGCACGTAACGGAAGATGACAAAATTACTCTTTCAGAAAATTTAATAGAATTGACCTCAAAAGAAAAACAGGCAATAGAAATGATGTTGAAAAAACTTAACTATATTTTATTGGAAAATCCAAAAGAAGCTTTTATGAGATGGATTAAATCAGAGAATATTAAAATGAACAGAAAAGAGTATAAATATGATATTTTAGAAGATTTTTGGGCATTTCATTTTTTAGATATGAATGTAATATTTATCGGAGTTAGTATTATAAGTTTTATTTTTTGGACTACATATGCATTTTGCAATATGTTATTTTTAATTATAGTAACTATGGTAGAGTTTGTAATAAACTTGTGGGTAGTAATTTTGAAGAAAGAAGAAGGAGTAGAAGATGAAGAAGAAAGAGAGATATATGAGATGATAAAAGAAGAAGTAAGAAAAATAATTTATGATGGAAAAGAAGCAAGAAATTTAAGACAGGAAAGCAATTAAACAGCCGGAATGTAATAGTATGAAAGTGAGTTGAAATGATAGTTCCGAGGGTAAGCAGGGTATCAGTATATTGATAAAGAGTGATGCTCTCCGGCAGGCTCATTTGAGCTGTTGGAGAGCATTTGCACATTTTGTTTTTTTACAGAATTTAGAGACTTGTCAAGAATTTTGTGTTTCCAATTTATAACGTAAGTTGTAAAGTTGGGTTATGTTATTGATGCATTTTCTAATACTGGGAACTCCATTTTTCCATTTTGTGCGGCGTAAATTCTCACGTTGTAAGTAAATATTAATTTCTAAAACATCAACAGACTGAAAATACCCACCTGAATTTACTCTGATTTTTTCAATTATACTGTTGATACTTTCAACAGCGTTTGTGGTGTAAATATGTTTTCTTAATTCTTCAGGATATTTCATATGGGCAAGATAGAACTCTGCTTTTTCGGATATTCCCTTAACGAAGCGGGGATATTTTACAAGGTATTCTTTACAAAGTTCTTTAAATTTCAATACAGCTTCGTCAAAATCGGAGGAAGAAATTCTAAGTCTGTCTAAACTCTTGTTAAAAGCTGAAGCATCTTCTTTTGTCATATGTTTTCTGACATTACGTTGGAGGTGGACAAAACACAGTTGATGGTCAGCAAGAGGATAAGCAAGTTTGACAGCATCTATAATACCAGGGAAGTCATCACTTATGACAATTAGAATCTCTTTTAGCCCTCTTGTAATTAAGTCTTCAAATACTTTCATCCAATCAGCTTTATTTTCTTTGCCGAAGAAAGTGTAGACACCGAAAATGTCTTTTTTACCTTCTAAATCGATACCGAGGACAACATAACAAGTAGCCTGTTTAACCTTAGAATTATCTTTGATTTCACAGTGGTAACCATCAATAATAAGTGCGAAGGCACTTGAAGGTAATTCTCTTTGTTTGAATAATTGAAGTTCATTTTTGAGGTCTTCTTTGATTTTTAGGATTTTGCTTTTGGAATAAGGAAGATTTAAGTTTTTCAATGTTTGAACAAGGGAATGCTCAAGAATAACCATTGACATACTTGCGACATAAGAAGGTCGGTGTACGAACTATCAACTCTTTTGTAGCGAAAAGAAGAGGATAGAAGGTCGGAAATTACCAGTACGTGTGCGAGGAACAGAGATTTCAAGACTGCCAACAGGTGTTGCAAGTTTTCTATCGTAAAAACCATTGCCTTTGTCATTATCATTTTTAGCAAGGTACACTGATCTTTCCGATAACATAAAGCTATCGAGCAAGTTTTCTAAGAGACAGCCTCAGAAAGTTGTTTTTTAATGGACTGAAATAGGAGAAAAGTAAATTAAAGGATATTGTGAGGTGAGAGAAAATTAGAGATGTTCGAGAAAGAGAGAGTAATAAAGAGAATGTTGATAGTATTAGGTACAGCGTTGTTAGGAATATTCATGGTAAGATTTATATTGTATACAACAGATTTGCTTGAGTTGGGGTTAAGAACAAATACTGACAGTTTAAAGGTATGGGGGATAATAGGTGGACAGCTTTTTTTGTTATTGGGAAGTTTTTTACTAGTGACAGTTGGAATACCAGGTGTAATTTATTTTATAATTAAGTATTTTATACTTCTTATTGCGATTTATATTATTCACTGTTCAAAATATCTGATAAAATTAGTAATATTTATTGCAAGACTTCCTTTCAGAATATTAAAAATAGATACAGTGTCTGATAAGGATCTTAGGAATACCAATTTGTTGCGAGAAGGTTTAGATGATTATAATATAGTTGGCAAAATATATGGGGAGAAAGAATATGGGAATAAACTGGAAAAAGAGTATTATATATTTAAAAGATTTAATATACCTAATGGCGGATGTGTATATATTCCATATTCAGTTAATAAGAATAAGTATATAAACGGATATGTAATAGGGACAAATATTAATTTAGATATAATTCCATATAGACCATATGGAAGAATTATAAAAACCAAGAAGAAAATTTCTCGATGCATAGATGAAAAAATAATTAAGGAGGAAAGAAAACCAATTAGTTTAGATGAAGCATGTATAAAAAAGATGTGTGAGAACCTTGCGAAGGAAGAGATAAACTTACTAAAAGAGAAGAGTAAAAGGGAAGTAGATATTAGAGGTCTCTTTTATATATCACCAATACCTATGTTAATATTAGCGGTAATTTTGGGTATGTGGGTTATTTTGGAGTATATGTGGAATTTGATACCGTATATAGGTGAAAGAAATTTACTGACAGCAATATGGTTTATAACATGTAGTATAGTGGTAATTCTAATGGTAGTAATTATGATATGGTTAATCAAAAGGTTTAAAAGAGCAGTTGGTTCTTTAGTAGGTAGCAAAGAGGATGAAGAATGGAATGGGGATTATATTGAAATAGAGGGTATAAACAAATGTTTAATTGGAGTAAGAAATGCAAAAGAGATGAGAGAAGAAGGAGAGCTTTGGCTTGAAGGTGGAGAAATAGTATTGGTTGAAAAAGAATATTATGAGAGCGGAGAGTTTTTTAATAGTGAGTTATATAAATTGGAGGAATATACATTAGATGATATATATGAGATAAAATTAATTAGAGAAAAAGAAAAAGATATAAGTGAATTACCTATAAGAAAAGAAAGTAAGCTGAGAAAATGGATAAGGTTGAAAGGCAGAGGGAATATTGAATTAGGGGAGAAAATAAAGATAAATCTGAATGAAGCAGAAAAGAAATGTGGTAGAGTATTAGAAGAACTAAAGAGTATGTTTAAAAAAGTTGTAGAGAAAAAATTTAAAACCTGGGTAATTACAATTATAATTAATTCGATTATGGTTGTGTTGGTGGCAATGTTGATGACTGCAGGATATGCTAAAGATTGGGCAGAGAAAAATATAAATTGGCAAGACGTTGAAGAAAAAGGTTTTGGGAAGACATTAGCATTTGAGTTGTCACTAACAGATTCAGATGTAGGCTATCCGAGTGAATCAATAGTAGAATTTCCATTTGTACCACCAGCAGGGACATTTTTAGAGCCTGTGAGAGATATTTTGGCAGAACAAGAGGTGCTGAAGATACATACTATAAGTAATATACTGCTTAACAAATTAAATTTTATTTTAGGTGGTAATCCCAAAGAAGAATTTATAAAATGGACTAAGTTTATAGAAACATTTCCTAATGCAAAGTTATACAATAGTAGATATAAAGGAGAAATACTGAAGGGTTTTTGGAGTTTTCATTTTTTTGATATTAATATAGTAATAGTTATGTTAGGACTAATTGGGTTTCTATTTGGTGTTGGAAGTGTGCTGATGGAAATAATATTGCTCTTTTTGAGAGCTTTCCGTATACCTGATATATTTTTTAGATTAGCAGTAAAAAAGTATCAAAAAAAGATTAGAGATAAAATAAATGGTGAAGCATATGATTTTGTCTACAGAGTATTAGAAAGCGAGATAATAGAAATGGGTGAAAAATAGTATAAGAAGGGAAGCAGTTTGTTATGGCATGCAAAATTTCGGACATGATTAAGGGTTCGATAAAAGTTATGATGGGAATTTATATATCTTTATTAATAGTTTTCTTTTTACCAGTTAAACTGCCATGGAAAGAAAATCATAAGTTGTTGATTTTTATATTAGCAATCAGCACAAGTTTGTGGATATTATCTTTAATTTTAGGAAGAATAGAGAGTGAATCAGCAAAAAAATTATGCGTATTATTTTTGAATATTGTAGCATTTACAGCATCTATAATGTATGTATTGGCCTTCTTTGTATTAGCATATTTTTTATATCCATTTTTATTTAGAGCTGTAATTAAAATATTTAGTTGGGGAGCGCACAGTGTTGAAAGATTTCTAATTATATGCATTATATTAGTATTAATTGCAGGTGTTATTAAAGAAAAAGATGAAGGAGATTATTTTGATAGTGATTATTTATGAGAGAATTAGGTCAAGTCCAAATTTTTGTGTAAAATCCCCTTTGGTTAGAATATAAGCTTTTTAGTAGGGTCTGTAAATAATTTTGTGTATTTAAATTAAACCAACCTTCTTGGTAAGAAATCATTCAAGGATAAGCTTGTCTACCTTCTATTTTTTAGTATTACCATTTTAAAAATTTTTATGCATAAATTTTTAAAATCCTGGACAAAATTTAATACTGGGCTGTTTTGCTCTGTTTTTATTTGTTGCTTTAAACTGCTTCCATGGAAGCAGTTTAAAATGCGAACTGGTAATCGCTATCTACTTTATATACTCTTTCAAACGCTCAGGATACATTATCAAAAGCTGATTTAATATTATATCCCAATTTCTGTACCTCTGTTTTCAAGTCATTCAAAACACCCAACCAGAATTTAGAGCTTTCACTCTCTCCAATCCATATCCCTAAAACATCCTTATATCCTTCAATGTTAACACTTAAAACAACATAGGCAGCTTTATTTACAATTTTACCCTCATCTTTTATCTTGTAATGAATCGCGTCCATGAAAATAAACGGATATATCTTTTCCAAAGGTCTATTTTGCCATTCTCTTATCTCAGAAATAATTTTCTCTGTAATTTTGCTAACCATTTCGCTAGATATTTCGATACCATAAAATATCTTTAATTTGCTCATGAATGTCTCGTGTTGTCATTTCTACAGAAATACAGGGCTATAATTTTGTCTTCAATCTCTGAAATATCTCTTTTGTACTTAGGAATTATCTTGGGTTCAAATTCGCCTTCTCTATCCCTTGGAATATCAAGTTCCATTTCACCAAACTTGGTTTTGACAGTCTTTTGACTATAACCGTTTCGTGAATTTGTTGTCTGCTTGTTTTTGACATCATATTTTTCGTAACCTAAACTTTCTTCAATTTCTGCTTCTAAAAAGCTTTGTAGTAAGTCTTTGAATAGATCCTTCAAGCTTTCATAAATGTCGCTTACACTCTGGATGTTATTTTTTCTTATGAATTCGAGTAATTGTTCTTTTGATAAAACATTTTCCATAATAAAAGCCTCCCACTTGGTTATTTTTGTTTATATTCTGATTCTTACCAAGAAGGAGGCTCTTATGCTTTACACAAAATTATTTATAGTCTCGTTATGAACGAAAATTCATCTTTTTTTCCTAATTACGCCGACAACTTTTCCAACTATACGAAGTTCCCCTTCTTTGATGTTTATTGGCTCATATTTGCTGTTTTCGGGAATGAGCAGGACTGTGCTTCCCATTTTGCAAAATCTTTTCACAGTTATTTCACCGTCAAGCCATGCAATAACAATATCTCTGTTTTCCGCAGTATTGCATTTTTGCACAATTGCAATGTCTCCATCTTTTATATTTGCTTCCACCATACTATCGCCCTTAACTTTAATAGCAAAATATCTTTCAGGGTCAGAGATAATAGAAGTCGGCAGGGCAACCTTACCAATTGCCTCATCAGATGTTTCAACGGGTGTTCCTGCTGCAACCTTTTCATAAAGGTTTATCGTGAGCACATCTTCTGATTTTATCTCTATGAGATGTCCATCTTGAACTAAGTCAATATGTCCTGTGTCTACCAATTTTCTGAGTCTGTAAGTTTTTGACCTTCTGAAATCTACAACCTCATATTCTTCAATTTGAGAAGGAAGCATACTTATATCAAAGTGAGGAAAATCGTCAACAATTTCAAATCTGCTGTCAAATATTAAAATGCTGTTTCCATCTGTTACAACTCCAAAAGAACATCTTGGAACCACATTCAAATAACTTTTCAGCTGCTCTGCCCCCTGACCTATTCCAGAAAGATATGGTTTTACCTCAAAAATGATAAATGGTACCTTTTCTTTATTTGAATCATACCTGAACACAACAACATCCACAAATGCAGGTTTTGAAAATACGTTTATCCTGTACTCAACATCAATCAACTCTTCAGGGTATTTATAAGTTTCAATAAGTTCATTTATAAGCCACTGGCGAACCTCTTCTTCTTTGCAGTAGATATCCCTGATTTTGTTTATGTATCTGTAATCATCAATCCTCAGCTTGTAAAAACTGCGAAGATTGCATTTAGAATCAATTCGAAGAAGTTTTGTATTAAGCTCGCTCAAAAATTTTGATGGTTTTCTTGAGCAGCACAAATACAGCCTTTCGTTTGCTCTTGTCATACCAACGTAAAAGAGCTTTTTGTCAGTTGTCTCTTGCAGCTTTGCAACCTCATTGTCTTCGCATGATGAGTATGGAATGATGTTGCTATTAAGTCCAATGATAAAAACCACTTTGAATTCCAAACCTTTTATAGAGTGCATGGTGATAAGCCTTATACCCTCTTCTTCAAAGTTTTCACCCGAATCTGAGTTTAAAAATATGGCTTTCAGCCCTTTTGAAGAGACATAATTGTAAAAAGACTCCAAATATTTTCTATTTTTACAAATCACTGCAATATCTTTTAGTTGAAATTCAAATGCTAAGTTGTTCACAATTTCATTGTAGACAAACTCTGCTTCTTGTTCTTCGGTTTGGAAAATCTTTAGTACAGGCAAAGGTCCTTGCTTGTCTATTAAAGCAGGTTTTACAAAATTTTCATCTTCTATTATTTCTGGTGTCTTTTCTATTAAGCTATATGCAAGATTTGCAATCTGGACAGTTGTCCTGTAGTTTTTAGACAGCGTATAGCTTTTTCCTGTCATGTCAAATCCAATGCTTGCAAACGACCTTCCCCTGATAAGCCATGAGTGTGTGTAAATGCTCTGGGCTGTGTCTGCAATAAACATTATGCTGGAATAGCTTTTTTCGGAGTTATAAAGAAGCTTTAAAATTTCTAATTGAACTTTTGTGAGGTCTTGACTTTCATCTATTATAATGTGCGTATATTTTGTAATCTTGTGTTCGTTTGCTTTCAAATAATCCAGTACAATCAAAGCCATGTCTTTAAAATCGACAAGTCCATTTTCTTTTAAAAGCGAGGTATAAAGCTGCATAAGTTCAAATATAGCTTTTCTTGTTTCTGAATTCTTTGCTATCTTCTGAGGTATGTCTTTCTGATTTTGAACTGTTCTACCTATCCTATCAGTGCTCTGATATTCCTCTAATTCTCTTATATTACATGATTTTATCCACTCAATCTCATCTAAAAGAAAATTGGCAAAAGAAAGGTCTATATATTGAACCTTTGGGTATTTTTCTTTGATCTTAACAATTGCCTGATTGAGAAAATTATATTTTGTAGCCTTGTTGTTGACAATCTCAAGTTTTTCGCCAGAATATTCTTTGTATTCCTGGAAAAATCCATAGATTATGCTGTCAATTGAAGCTATCTTAACCTTATCCTTGTTGTCATTTACCAGAGCATCAAATGAAATATATGCATCTTCCAACTTGTTATAGAGGTATTTCAAATAATTTACCAGAGTTTTGTTAAAAGTTACCATTAGAATTTTGTCATCGGGCGCAAAGCAATATTCATTTAGAAGATAAACTACTCTGTATATTGCAACTGTTGTTTTTCCAGAACCTGCAACACCTTTTACCAGCATATGCCCATTTGGTTTTGCCTGAGACAGTTTCTTCTGCTCAATGTTCAAATTCACCAAGATTACCCCCACACAAAAACAAACGTTTTTTATTTTTGATATTATTATAAACCAATTTTGTATTCTTTGCAAACAAAATCCATAGCAAGAAAGGAATATTGCAAATGAGAGGAGAAAAAATCATTTCAATTTTGCAATTTATACAAATTTGAAGAGAATAAAAAATAAAAATTCGTTTATTAATTTGTGTTTATAAGTCTTTTCACGATGGTATTAATAAATTGGACAAAAAAGTTTTAAAGGAGTGGTTATAATGGAAAATACAAACAGAATCCCGCTGCTTGGAGAGAAGTTTCCGAGCATGACGGTAAAAACAACTCATGGTGTGAAAAAGCTTCCTGATGACTATGCAGGAAAATGGTTTGTGCTCTTTTCGCATCCAGGCGACTTCACACCAGTTTGCACAACAGAGTTTGTAGCCTTTGCAAAAAAGGCTGAAGAATTCAAGAAACTAAATAGCGAGCTGATTGGCCTTTCGGTTGACCAAGTTTTTGCTCACATAAAGTGGATTGAGTGGATAGAAGAAAAGCTTGGTGTAAAAATTCCGTTCCCTGTCATTGCAGATGAGCTTGGGAAAGTGGCAACCACTTTGGGAATGCTTCATGAGGCAAAAGGGACAAACACCGTCAGAGCTGTTTTCATAGTAGATGACAAAGGAATTTTAAGGCTTATGATGTACTATCCTCAAGAGGTTGGAAGAAACATTGACGAGATACTAAGAGCGCTAAAAGCATTGCAGACATCAGACCAAAACGGTGTTGCATTGCCAGAGAACTGGCCAAACAACGGGTTGATTGGCGACAAGGTAATAATTCCACCTGCTGCAACAGAAGACTTAGCAAAAGAAAGACTTCAAAAAGCTAAAGATGGCGAGATTGAGTGTTTTGACTGGTGGTTTTGTTATAAGAAGCTGTAAAATAAATAGCTTTGAGAGAGGCTATCCAAAAGGAGAGTGGATTGCCTCTCTAATTTTGTGTTTTTGAAGTATGAATTTTTTGCTAAAAGTAAGGATTAGATTACTAACCAAGTATTTAAAATTTTAAAAGGAAAAAATATTTATAGAATTTAAGATAAAACCTTACTCTTGGTAAAAGTAAAAAAATGATATAAAATAATAAGTAAAAAATAAAAAGAAGAAAATTTGAGGAGTGTTTTTTATGTATTTACCTAAAAAAGAAGAGATTTACACTTATGAAGATTATTTAAACTGGCCAAATGATCAAAGGATAGAATTAATTGACGGCAAGGTTTATTTAATGGCTCCTCCATCCACAATTCATCAAAGAATATTAAGAGAACTATTTATAAACTTTGCAATGTATCTTAAGGGCAAGCAGTGCGAAGTATTTAGTGCGCCTTTTGGAGTAAGGTTTCCTTCTGCAAATGAAAAAAACAATGAAGAAATAAAAACAGTTGTAGAACCTGATATTGTAGTAGTCTGCGACAAATCAAAAATAGACAATGAAGGATTAAAAGGTGCTCCTGATTTGATTGTTGAAATTACCTCACCTTCAACTGCAAGTAAAGATAAAATAGAGAAATTTAATTTATATGAAAAGCATGGAGTAAAAGAATACTGGATAGTTGAACCTGAAAATAAAATTATAAGTGTATTTACTCTACAAGAAAATGGTCGATATGGTAGACCTGATGTATACACTGTAGGCAATAAAATCAAAGTTTCTATCTTTGAAGATTTAATAATAAATTTAGATGAAATTTTTGGAGTTGTAGAATAATTTTTATATCCATCTCTTTATTCTTTCGAATATTGTTTATTATCAATTGATGTTTATTTTTGAAGTCTTATTTGATTTTTGGGATTTAGTTTTCGAAATAAGGAAGATTTAAGTTTTTCAAAGTTTGAACGAGGAATTGCTCAAGAATAATCAATTGTTGGCTAAAGACATAAGGATTTATTTTAAGAATTTGTTGCTTAAAATTCATCTACAGTATCTTGACACTAACATAGGCAAATATAATGTTGAAATTGATAGCTAATCTTATTATAATCAAAATAGCTATATTTAAAAGAGGTGATAATCATGGTAGTAAATGCTACCGAATTTAAAATGAGAGTTGGAAAATATTTAAAGATGGCAGAAAAAGAAGAAATAATTATAACAAAGAATGGTAAGGAAGTAGCAAAGATTGTTCCTATAAAAAAACAAGGCACACCAAATGCCGATTTTCTATATGGGCTTATGGAGAATTATCCAAATAAAGAGGTGACAATAAAACAAATAAGAGAGGAAAGGATAAAAAAGTATGAAAGTTCTTATTGATACAAATATTATTCTGGATGTTATTTTTAAAAGGTCTCCCTTTGAAAAAGATTCATACAAAGTTTTAAAGTATGCTGAAGAAGGACTTATTGAAGGCTACATTGCTTCGTTTGTTGTCACTGACCTTTATTATTTTATTGCAAAGGAATTGGGAAATGACAAAGCAACAAAAGCAATAAAAGGACTTTTAAACATTGTTAAATTGGTTTCAGTAACAAAAAAAGACATTGAAAAAGCCATGGAAAGTTCGACTATAAATGGTCTTGAAGATGCCTTGCAGATTCAATGTGCTAAAAAAATAAAAGCAGACTTTGTTATCACGCGTGATAATAAACTTAAAAAACTTACAATGGAAGCTATTTCACCTTCTGAGTTTGTTGAAAGATTACAGAAAACTGACCTTAAAGATTTTCTTTAGATGATAACGTCTATATTTCGAAAGTTCCAGAAAACTGTCATAAAGAAAGACTTCAAAAAGCTAAAGATGGCGAGATTGAATGTTTTGACTGGTGGTTTTGTTATAAGAAGCTGTGAGAATACTTTAAAGAAGTATATCAAGAAAGGGCTGCTCAATATATGAGCAGCCCTTTCAGTTTGGAAACAATTTGCGTTTTCTAAAAACGTCTAAACGCTGTTGAAATTCATGTTCAGACCAAACAAAAATTTTATCAAAAAGTTTGCTCTTTAATATGTAGTCTGTATTTAAAGTTAATGATTTTTTATCAGAGTTTAATTGTGATTTTTTCTTTATATGAGCGTGAACAGAAAAATTTTTACTATATAAAATGTGTTTTTCTGAGTTATATACGATTATAAAACATTTGTTTAAATTCCATATATCTCTAAAAGTAACATTAATTTTAAGCCGATTAGAAATAATTTCAGGAATAACAAATAATATACTTTCATATAATTGTAATTTCAGACGATGTTTTTCATTATCATTGATTTCTCCACTTTTAAACTCTATGATAACTAATCCTAATTCTTTATCGAACCATAACCCATCTGCCACACAACAGCCTATTTTTGTTATCTCCGACTGAATTTTTTCTAAATTAATAACAAGAAAATTCGTATCATTGCACAGAACAGTTTTTTGTTTACTTTTACTTATTGTGGCTAAATGAGTAAAAAAGTTAGATTTAATTTGAGAAAAAGCTTCAATACATTTTTCAATTTCCATTCATCATATCCCTCTCTCTTATTTCTTCTAATTTATCAAAAGGGAATGAAAGAAGTTCATAAACTTTTTCTAATTGTTGATTTACATTTTCAAAAACTACAAAGTGCGGTTCTTTCTTTGTTGCTAAATAAAAATTTGTCTTATGTTCAATTTTATAATGTTCACTAAAAACTTCAATAGCTTCAATAAAATATGGGCTATGGGAAATTAACAAAATGTTAGCTTCTAATTCTTTGACGAATAATGTTAAAAGTTCTGCGCAGTCTAACTGCCATTTAGGATGCAGATGAGTTTCAGGTTCATCGATTATTAATAGAGATTCTCTTGATATATAGCCATTTTCATATAACAATCTTAGAACTATGAATACTTTTAAACCAGATGCCAAGTTTTCTATTTTTATATTTTTCCCATTGATATTATATTCCAAAATTTTACCATCAATTTTCTTGACAATGTTTCCTGTAAGAACATTTCTAAAAATGTTCTCAATAGGTTCTAGATTATGTTTCTTTGTATTCAAATATAAGCCTAAGATATTCTCATTTGGTATTTTAAAAAAAATTTTCGATTTTAAATTATTTCCATGAGTACTAAAATCAAAAGGATCGAAAGGAAAAATATCAATAGCTAAAGGAAAAGCATCTATAGCTAAATCTAAAAAAGTAGCATCTTTGAAAGATAAAAAATCATTAATAAAACATTCTGATATTGAATTTTCAACAATACTGATAAATGCTTCGTTTTCATCTTCTTGACAAATAATTATTTGTGCAGGTTTTTCAAAAAAAAGATTATTTATCTGTCCGTAAAATTCTCTATTTAAAATCTTGTCAAGAGCAAATTTTTTAAGAGTTTCTTTATCTTCTAATAAGTTAATTTTTTCTATTGCTTGATTGATATATTTCACAATTTCTTTTTCTAAGTTTTTGTCAATGCCATTTGAATTTTCTACTGCATTTTTTAATTCCATGAGCCATGAAAGTAATTCATTGTTTTTTCCGAAGGCAAGAAAATCATCAAGAATTAGATTTCTAAATTTTCTTTCAAAAGGAATTTTAACCATCCTTATTAATTTAAATATTCTTATCAAGTCATCTCTAAATATTTGTACTTTATATTTTTCCATGTTTTTCATAAAATCATTAAAGCCAAAATAAATAGTAAATAAAATTTTACCAATTGTAGTTTTCCCAGTGTCATTTTCGCCTGTTAACACGGTTAGTCCGTTTAACTTTATATTAGCAGTTTCAATAATTCCTACGTTTTTTACTGATAATTCCATTTAATTCACCTCAAATTTGTTTGCTTCTCTTATTATACATTATAATTATTGACTATTCAATGAAGTTTTAGACAGCTATAAATATTGTAATTTAGGATATCTAAAATTTTTTCAAAATCACATTTAACCACTTTTCATTTTCTTTGCCCTTTCGGACATCGTTTGTTATCAAAATTTCCAATATTTCAAAGTATGCAAGATTTTTTATTAATTCAGAAAAAGACTTTTCATCATAATAGTTAAAAAACCTACCGTCATCCCTATATTCTTCTTTATCTCCATATTTAAATGACGCATACAGAACACCATTTGGTTTCAAAGCACGGTAGATTTTATATAATACATCAATAACATTTTGACAATCCTCAAGCTTTAAGTATAAAATAAAACTATCAACCAAAACTCAAGATGAGAGGAGAAAGATAAGATGAGAGAGGAGTTTTACAAGGTCTTTTTAACTGAAGATGAGATACCTCATAGCTGGTATAACATCACTGCTGATTTAAAAACACCACTTGACCCGCCGCTTGACCCATCAACAAAAGAATTGATTGACCCAAGTAAACTCAAAGCAATTTTCCCTGAAGAGCTAATAAAACAAGAGATGACAACAGAGGCATTTGTACCAATTCCAGAGGAAGTGTTAGAGTTTTACAAACAGTACAGACCAACTCCGCTTATCAGAGCAAAACGACTGGAAAAAATTCTTGATACTCCTGCAAAAATATTTTATAAGTATGAAGGTGCAACTCCATCTGGAAGCCACAAGTTAAATACTGCTATACCACAGGCATATTATAACAAAAAAGAAGGAATAAAAAGGCTTGCAACAGAGACAGGTGCGGGCCAGTGGGGGTCTGCTTTGGCAATTGCCTGCAACTTCTTTGGACTTGATTGCACAGTATACATGGTAAAGGTAAGCTACAATCAAAAGCCTTACAGAAGGATATTAATGGAAACATTCGGAGCAAAGGTAATACCAAGTCCAAGTGAACTTACAGAGGCAGGAAGAAAAATTCTTGCACAAGATCCGAACTCACCCGGAAGCCTTGGCATTGCAATAAGCGAGGCAGTGGAAGATGCCGCAACTCATCCTGATACAAACTATTCCTTAGGAAGTGTTTTAAATCATGTTATTTTGCATCAAACTATAATTGGAGAAGAAGCAAAACTACAAATGGAAAAGATAGATGAATATCCCGACATAGTTATTGGATGCTGCGGAGGTGGCAGCAACTTTGCAGGAATTAGCTTTCCTTTCTTGAGGGATAAATTAAGAAATGGAAGGAATGTAAGAGCAATAGCAGTTGAACCTGCGGCATGTCCAACTTTAACAAAAGGTAAGTATACATATGACTTTGGAGATGTTGCAGGGCTCACACCTCTTCTTAAAATGTACACGGTAGGAAGCCAATTCGTTCCACCAAGTATTCATGCAGGAGGGCTCCGATATCACGGTGATTCGCCGATTGTTAGCAGACTTTATAAGGATGGAATAATTGAAGCAAGAGCATATAAACAAAGAGAAGTATTTGAAGCAGCTATTTTATTCGCAAGATCAGAAGGCATTATTCCAGCGCCTGAATCTGCTCATGCTATCAAAGCTGCAATAGATGAAGCAATCAAAGCACGTGAAGAAGGTGTCAGAAAGACAATTTTAATTTCCTTGAGCGGACATGGTAACTTTGATTTAGCTGCATATGATGATTATTTAAACGGCAGGCTTGAGGATATTGAGATTTCTGATGAAGATATTAAAAAATCATTGATCAAATTGCCATAAAACAGAAGAAAAAACCAAGGGGGCAAGGTTATTTTCCTTGCCCTCTTAAAACAAGTCCAACCTTTTTTGATTTTTTATCAATCACAACATAGCCAAATTTGGGGAATTTAAGTGTATATTTATAAAGCTCATAAGCTCTGGAGTTTATTATGGAATCTGGAGCATATCTAAACCTGTAGGTTTCACTGTCCACAAAAGAATATTGAGAATTCTTAGCTGAAAACTTTACTACAAAACTGCCTTTTGTATCTATAAGCCCTACATAATCCTTTGTAGCAACAGCAGCCATCTGAGCAAAAAATGGACCTGCTTGAGTATATTGAGGTTTTATAACAAACTTTCCAGAAGGATTAATATATCCCCATAAATTTGACTTCATTACAGCAGCGTATCCTTCAGAAAAGTTTTCTGCTTTATCAAACTGAGGTTTTATAACTACTTTAAAGTTTTTGTCCATAAATCCCCATTTTCCATTTTGTTTAAAAGCTATTTTTCCTTCGCTGAGTTCTTTTATATCATCAAGTTGAGGCTTAACTACGTATTTTCCGTTTATATCAACAATTCCCCATTTTTTATTTTTACAAACTGCAATGAAATTGGTAAACCCAATATTTTTGACATTATCATAGTATTCTTTGCTTTTAGTTTGTGTATAACCTTTACTGGTTGCTTTTTGAAACACAAGGAAGTATTTATTGCCAATAATTTCGCTGGAAATATAATCAGGTGATGTTTTGTTTGACTCATTTTTACTCAAAGATGTTGCAGGTTTTGATTCATTTGCTAACATATTCTTCACAGCTTCTGTAAACTTGCTGTCTGATAAAGCTTCTTCAAAAGAATTATATTTAAAATCTACAAACACATTTCCATCTATATTAACAGCTCCGCACTTTTCATCTTTTGATACAAGAATGTATTCTAAATAAGAATTTGGCCATATTCCATCTTTCAAATCAAGAGCATAAAGACAGAACTCTTTTTTGTTTTCATCTGACAAAGTACACTTGGCATGGGGATTTGGATATTTTCCATTTGGGTTATATGGGAGTACAACCACAAAGTACATTTTGTCAAACTGAGGACTGACATAGATTTTTTTATCCAGATTCAAAAAACCGTATTTGCCCTCTTTTTTGCAAAAATATAAATTTAGCCAAGGATTTAAAACCTCAAGAGAATCTAACTCTGGTTTTACAAGAATTTTGGCGCTTGTATCCACAAAACCTGCTCTGCCATTTTGCCAGATAACAAAGATATCTTTGTAAAATTTATCCTCAATACCCATTATTGAAGGACTGTCGTAAACTACAGGTTCTATCTTATCAAACTGAGGCTTTAAAAGAACATTGCCAGATGAGCTAAGAATTCCCCATTTGCCACCTTGAAAATAAGAAATCCAGCCGTTTTCCCAGAACATTACATTTTCAAACTGCGGTTTTATATACACAAACTTTTGAGAAGAGGCTTGCTGAGCATGCGCAAAAGTCAGACTGTAAGTGAGCCAGATAAATACCAATACAAGACATATAAAACTTTTAATCCTTCTCATAAAAATCTCCTCCATTTCACTATTTTTCTTGCCATGTTTTTCTTCTGTAACATTTAAATCTGCCTAAATCAAATCAATTTGATAAAAAATAACTCTAAGGATATTATAAGCAATTTATCAAATACATTCAACCAAAAAGTAAAAAGTGCACAGTTAATTTTTAGCATGAAATTTAGTACAATAAAATAGTGGGTATATAGATACATGTAGTCAAAAAATATAATAGGAAGGAGAAGTGAAAAATTGAAGAAAAGCACAAAGATCCTTTTAGCTGCTTTAGTTTTGGTTGTAGTAGCTGTTATGTACACCTTTTCGACGTATAATAGCCTTGTTCGTTTGGCAGAAAATGTTGACAGCAAATGGAGCCAAGTTGAAAATCAGCTGCAAAGAAGGGCAGACCTCATACCCAATTTAGTTAACACTGTCAAAGGATATGCAAAACACGAAAAAGAGATTTTTGAAACTCTTGCTCAGGCAAGGTCAAAGCTTTTAAATTCCTCAACAGTAGAAGATAAAGCAAAGGCAAACGATGAGCTTTCCTCGGCAATTTCAAGGCTTTTGATGATAGTTGAAAACTACCCAAATCTTAAAGCCGACAGAACATTTGTGCAGCTTATGGATGAGCTATCTGGTACAGAAAACAGAATTGCGGTTGCAAGAAAGGATTACAACGATGCAGTAAAACAATACAATATGAAAATTAAGGTTTTTCCGAACGTTTTGATTGCAAGGATGTTTGGGTTTGAAGAGCGCCAGTATTTTCAAGCATCAAGCCAAGCTAAGAGTGTGCCTTCTGTTGACTTTTCGAAATGAAAAGGAGAAGATTGGTGATGAAAATAAAACCAAGTTTAGTTCTCAGAGTACTTGCAGCAGTGTTTGTAATTGCAGTTTTAAGCCTTCTGTTTGCATCTTTTGCTGAAGCTCTTGCTCAGATTCCCAAAAAGCCTGTTGAAAATGTCTACATTTTTGACTATGCAGACTTGATTGATAGCTCTGATGAAGATGAAATGAGGGCTTTGGCAAAAGAGATAGAAGATAAATCAAAAGCAGAGATAGTGGTTGTGACAGTAGAAAGTCTTGGAAACTACACAATAGAAGAGTATGCAAATGAGCTATTCAATAGCTGGGGAATTGGTGACAAGGATCTTAACAATGGCGTTTTGATTCTTGTCAATAAAGAGAATTTACTTTCAGGCAAAAAAGGAAGAATAAGAATAGAAGTTGGATATGGTTTGGAAGGTGCAATTCCAGATGGAAAGGCAGGCAGGATACTTGACGAGTACGCTATACCTGCATTTGAGAGTAAAGAGTATTCGAAGGGAATAAAAGATACATTTTTTGCAGTGGCAAGCGAGGTTGCAAATGAGTATGGGATAAAAGTAAATGGGCTTTCAGAGTATGGTGCTTCGAAAGATGTTGCTCAAGATAGTTCTTCCACAACAGTCTATGTAGGAGATGAAGAAATAGATATATCTGGATTTGGTGTTTTTATTGTTGTATTTCTGATAATAATCTTTTCACTTATAAACAGAAGACAAAGAAGAACATACTGGTGGGGACAAGACCCTTGGGATAAAGACCATCACCATTTTGGTGGGTTTGGTGGTTTTGGTGGCGGTGGTGGCTCTTCTGGTGGTGGCTTTGGCGGATTTGGTGGAGGGTCATCTGGCGGTGGCGGTGCAAGCAGGTAAAAAGCCTGCTTTTTTTGTTTTATTTTGATTTTCTGATATGGTAAAATTAATAAGTATAAAAAGATTTATATTCGAGAGCTTTCAAAATTAAAAGAACACTATTAAAAGAACACTGGAGCTGAGAACAGGATGCAAGAGCTTGCACAAAAAATATATGATTCAATAACAGATGATATGATGAGAAGACTTGCTTCAAATGATAATGTTTATATTCGCGGAGTGCAGCTTTACAACCACAAAAGGGTGAGAAATCCAAAATTTAATCCAGAGCTTATGATAGTCGAAGCAAGGGTAGAAGGTGATACAGGCACTTATAATGTCATGTTAGAACTTGACACTGATATAAAACAAGAAAAAGATAAGATAAAAATAAGCATTTATAAGGTGGGATTTTATTGTGAATGTAAGGCTGCTCAGACGTATAAAGGACTTTGCAAGCATTCGGTTGCACTTTTAAAAGCTCTCTCTAAAGGCGATGTGGAAGTTGTAGACTATCCAACGCCAATTTTTGAAGAAATCAAAAGGCAGGTATTGGAAGAAGAAAAACAAAGAAGAAAATCAGAATTTAAGGTGAGGTTAGAAAAAATAAAGAAGGCATATAGCTATGCAGCAACAAGGCTGATATCAGAGACAAATATAAAACCTAATGTAAGTTTGAAAAAAATAATTGAGTCTGTATCTATTGATGTTTTAAATGTAAGGCTCAAGATACACCTTGAGAACATTGGAAAAGAATATTTTGTTAGAGACATAGAATCTTTTTTAGAAGCTTATTTTGAGAAAAATGAATTTCAGATTAGCAAAAAGTTTACATATAATCCGTATATTCACATTTTTCCAGAAGAAGACAAGGAACTTTTAGAATTTATCTATAAATTACAGAAGATAAAACCAACTATTATCCACAGAGATTATTTTAATATTCCTTATTCTTGGTGGGATGAATTTTTCAAAATTATCAATGGGCAGGAGATTTTTATTTCCTATGAAGAAGCTCATAGCCAAACAGATGAATATGGAAAAATAAGAGTTGACATTCACAGACCAGTTGAAATTGACATTTTTGTCGATTTGGATGGAGAAGAGGCAGTTGTAAAATCTGAGTTTTTGAAAGAGGCAGATATACTTGATTGGACAGAACAAGCAAGATTTATAGTATACAAAGATACTCTGACTATACTCAAAGAACCTCAAAACTTTATAATCTATCCACTTCATTACTTTAACGCTGTTGAATTTGTAGAGGATGAGCCTCAGGGAGAAATAAGGCTGAATAAAGAAGATTTAAAAGAGTTTATAGCATATACTTATCCTATTGCAAAAGACTGCTGCAAGTTTGAGATATCACCAAAAGTAAAAGAATTTTTAAACATAAAAGATGATGCGGAACTAAAATTAAAGATTTTGTTTGATACTTATAAAAAAGGAATTTCTGCGCAAGTGAAATATACAGATGGTTCAAAGGATTTAGAACCCCAAAAAACGGGAATAAAAAGAGATTTAATAAAAGAGCTAAAAATTCATAACATCTTTTTAGCTTATGGTTTTGATAAAAATCCAGAAGGGTTATATGTTTTAGAAGATGATGAAAAAATTTTTAGCTTTGTGACCGGTGGACTTTCAGCTCTGATGAACATTGCAGATGTGTACTATTCAGAGACTTTCAAGAGTTTTAAGATAAAAAAGAAGGCAAAATTCAATGTAAAAGTCAGTTTGAATCATGCATCGATAGAGTTTTGGCTTTCAGCTGAGGATATTCCGCAGGATGAAGTGCCGGATGTTCTGGCTTCTTTGGAAGAGAAAAAGAAATACCACAGGCTCAAAGACGGTACAATCCTGCTCTTGAGTGACCCAGAGCTTGAAAATATTCATGAGATTGTAAAAGCGCTTGACATCTCCAAAAAAGACCTCAAGAAAGGAAAAGCGGTTTTCAGCAAGTTTCATGCTCTTTACTTGGCTGAAGTGCTCGAGAAGTCAAGCATTGGTGTTTCAAAAAATGATGCTTTTGATATTTATGTTCAGAAGATGAAGAGGGTAGAAGATACCACAATTGAAATTCCTGAACATTTGGATAGTATGCTTAGAGAATATCAAAAAGTTGGTGTGAAGTGGCTTTCGCATCTTTATTTGAATGGCTTTGGCGGCATCTTGGCAGATGACATGGGTCTTGGCAAGACAGTGCAGGTTTTGTCGTTTATATCAGCATGCAAGGATAAGATAGCAGGACCTTGTTTGGTTGTTGCGCCGACCTCACTTGTTTACAACTGGCAGCAGGAGACACAAAAGTTTACACCTGATTTAAAAACAGTTGTGGTTGATGGCACTCCTGCAAAAAGAAGCGAAATCATTGAAAATCTCAAAGATTATGATATAGTGATTACCTCATATTCGCTTTTGAAAAGAGACATTGACCTTTACAAAGACTTAGAATTTTCAGTTTGCGTGGTGGATGAAGCTCAGCACATCAAAAACCCGCAGTCGCTCAGCAAAGAAGCTGTCAGCAGAATAAACGCAAAATGCTGTTTTGCTTTGACCGGCACGCCGATAGAGAATAATTTGTCTGAGCTGTGGTCAATATTTGACTTTGTGCTGCCAGGGTATCTTGGCACGCACACAAGGTTTTCTGAGAGGTTTGAAAAACCGATTGAAAAACAAAATGATGAAAAAGCTTTAAAGCTTCTTCAGAAGATGATAGCACCGTTTGTTCTAAGAAGACTCAAAAAAGATGTTTTGTCTGAGCTTCCAGAAAAGATTGAGACTAACCTTGAAGTTAATATGACACCTGAACAGGAAAATATATATAAGCTGTATCTTTTGAAGGCAAGAGAGGATATCAAAAAAGAGATAGATCTAAAAGGATTTGAAAAGAGCAAGATTAAAATATTTTCAATATTTACACGGCTTCGCCAGATATGCTGTCATCCGAAACTGTTTTTGCAAAACTATGAAGGTTCATCTGGCAAGATTGAACTTTTTGAAGAGATTTTAGAAGATGTTATAGAAAGCGGGCACAGAGTTGTTGTATTTTCTCAATGGGTAGAGATGCTGAAGATTTTAGAAGAAAGGATAAAAGAAAAAGGTTTTGAATATTTTTACCTGGACGGGTCAACAAAATCAGAAGAGAGAATTGATATGGTAAACAAGTTCAACAGTGGGCAAAAACAGGTATTTTTAGTATCGCTCAAAGCAGGCGGATTTGGGCTAAATCTTACTGGAGCTGATGTTGTGATACTGTATGACCTTTGGTGGAACCCTGCTGTTGAAAATCAAGCCATGGACAGAGCACACAGGATTGGTCAAGAAAACTCTGTTCAAGTTTTCAGGCTCATTACCAGAAACACCATTGAAGAGAGAATCTTTGAACTTCAGCAGAAGAAAAAGGATCTTTTTGACAGCATAGTTTCTTCAGCCCAGACATTCCTCACAGAGCTTTCTGAAGATGAGCTCATGCAGCTTCTTGAAGAGTAATTAAGTATTTCAAAGGGTGATTGTTATGGAAGAAATGCAAAAAAGTGATGTTAACACTTATTCAGATTTGAAAAGAATTTCTGAAAATCAAGCATATAGCTTGATTGATGGAACTTTGTTTTTGCATGCTGCGCCAAGCTGGCAGCATCAAAAGGTTTTGAAAGAGCTGATGATCATATTTGGTAACTATTTGAAAGATAAAGACTGCGAAATATTCTCAGCACCATTTGATGTGTTTTTGGAGGCAAAGGATGAACATGAAGTTGAAAATGCCACAACCGTTGTTCAGCCAGACTTGACTATAATCTGTGACAAATCAAAACTTGCAAAAACAGGGTATATAGGTGCCCCGCAAATGATAATAGAGATAACCTCGCCTTCTACAGTTAAGTTGGATAGAGTTTTGAAGTTCAACAAATATGAAGAGGCAGGTGTAAAAGAATACTGGGTTGTAGAACCGGAAAATAAAATAATCACTTGTTTGGTATTAGAGCCAGACGGCTGCTATGGAAGACCAAAGATGTTTTCAGAAGGGGACATAATAAAGGTTGCTACTTTTCCTGATTTAGAAGTACATGTGGATGAGATTTTTAAAATATAACAGCGGGGCAAGCAGGTGAAAAGCCTGCCTGCCCAAAATTTTTGTTTTAAAAAGTTCACTTCTTCTCTAAGCCTGGGACTTTAATCTATCAATAGCACTTCTCAAGCCCGGGATAAAGGCTATTATCAAACACACGGCAAGATCAGGACCAAGATAAGTTGCATTGTAGATGGCAGAATACACAACCGGACTTGTACCTTTTGGCGCGTATGATGCAAAGAACACAACTCCAGATATAAAATGAAATACAAATCTTCCAAAGCCACCTGCTAAAATTCCCAAAGGCAGATTCTTTCTAAAAAATCCTGCAAATCCGAGAGCACCAAAGGATAGTGGATAGTCTAAAAGTAGCTGTGCCCAGTGGACAACATAGGGGTCTTGTATTAGCTGCAGTATTCCATAAGCCATTCCTGCAACAATACCCGCAAATGGACCAAACATATAAGCATATGCAAAGAGTGGCAGCATGCTTGCAGGTGTGATTGAACCGCCCTGTGGCATTCTGTAAAATTTTATAAACGAAAGTATAAACGATAGTGATATAGCTACCCCACCATATACAAGAGCTTTTGTTGTGAACTTTTGTCGTTTTTGCGCAAGGAACAAAAAGACGCTAATAAATATCAAAACGATGACTATCGCAAGTGAATACCATTTTAGTTTTGCAAAGTCTTTGAATATGCTTGCAATATAACTCATCAGCTTTCATCTCCTTTTTTAAAGTTTGCATAAATTTGCGGCTTCAATAATTATATCACAAGAACTATCCCTTTGAGATGTAAAAAATAAAGTAGAGAATAGAAACCAAAAAAACAAATGACGGAGCAAAATGATAGTAATATTATGGAGAAGAAGGATATGGCAAAATAATTAATGAAGCAAGCTAACATAATTATTTCTATCATTGACAAAAAAATAAAATTTGATAAAATGATAGAGAGTAAAAATTGATAAATAATTTCTTAATAACAATTTCAAGTGAAAGGGGCAAAATCAATGAAGAAAAGACTTTGCACAGCTTTTGCTGTTATTATTTTTATCTTTTTATGGTATATTCAAATTGCTCCAGCGGATAGCTTTATAAATATTGAAAATATTGAATATGGAATTGATAATACATTAAAACTCCAAAAAATGGCCGAGGCAAAAATCACTTTGACAAACTCAAATCCGAACAATTTCAAAGGTAAGGTTTCTTTTGAGAGGTGGATTATTGATAATAATGCGGTTATTATAAACAGAGGTTCTCAGAAGACAAAAATAAAAGCTTTTTCTTTCTCTAAGCAATTTGAGATAGCAGGCAATTCAAAAAAAGTAATTGCTCTTCCTGTGTTCTTTGGTAATGATGGTGTTAGTGAACAATATTTTAAAATTTACACTTCTGATGGCAGATTAATTTCTTCAGTTAAAGTAAAACCTAAACCTTTTTATGTAAAAAGCTGTGTGGGAATATTTTCTTATAGAGGTGCAGCAAGTGACCTTTCGTATGTATTAGAAAATAGCGGAAAAGCTGCAAATGTTGTTATTTTAGACAGCAAAAAATTTCCAACAAGAGAGTCATTGCTTGAGATGTTTGAATTTATTATCATTCACAACTACAAAACTTCAAATTTGACAGTTGAGCAGTATCAAACTTTAAAGGACTATGTAGCAAAAGGTGGAAATCTTATAATAACCTTGGGCGAAAATTATCAAAAAAATCTTTCTGTGTTTACAGATGATTTTCTTGTAGGGAGTATTGGCAAGATAAAAACTGGAGATATACTACTAAAGAGGGTAAGCAAAAAAGATTATACCCGAAATGTGGTTGGGTCAAACAATCAAAAGGATATAGTACTTAAAAAGATTAAATATGCGGAGTTTGAACTTAAAAATGCTGAAATGATAAACCAAAAACACATGCAGAAGATAAGGTATGGAAAAGGGACAGTTCTGGTAACTTCATTTGATCCATTTGATGGACAAATGACTGGGGAAGAAAAGAAGCAGATTTTTAACATAATAATTGAAAACATAAACACTAACTTTTACATTCCTTCAAATGCTGTTATGGGATATGCAGGCAACAGCCACCTTTACACTGCTGTGAATGTGAAGTGGCCAAACAACACCATAATATTAATACTGATAGCTATATATATTATTTTTGTAAGTTTTGGCAATTACTTTATTTTAAGAAGACTTAACAAGCGTCACCTGACATGGCAGCTGATTTTAGTTGAAAGTATTGTTTGGACAGCAATAATATTTGGTGCTGCAACTTTTTACAGGATAAATCAGCCCAATGTGAATGCCTTGAATTTTATTGTTTATAATTCAGATGGAAAAGGGTATGTGGTGGACAAGTATTATCAGATATTTGCTCCTTTCAAAACAGACATAAAAATTAAGGGAATAGAAAATCAAAAAATAGAACCGCTTTTGCTTGAATACGAGAATTTGCCAGTGGGTGAAAGTCCAACTAATGGTTATGAATACTATCCATGGCAAGAAATAGCTTTCAAAGGTTTGACAGCACCTTTTATGAAAAGTATAAAGGATCAAACGGTTTACAAAGTGGATGATATTCCTCTTGATGTGAATTTTAACATAAAGGATATGTCAAAGATAACTGTGGAAATAAACAATAGGTCTGACTATGAAATAAAAAATATATTTGTAGTTCTGTATAATAGCTATGTTTACATAGAAGAATTAAAACCGCACAGCAAGGTCACAAAGACAATCTCAAATGTGTACAGTATGTTGGCAGACGAAATAAGAAACACATTTTATAACAATCAGACCCCAAGAATTAGAGATTTCCAACTTATTAACAGAGAAATAGACCTTTTGTACAGCGTTTTGCCCAAGGATTTGTCAAACCCGTTTTTGATAGGGCATATAGAAAATTACAAAGATGATAAGCTGAACATAAATTCAGAGATTCTAAAAGTCCACAGCGAAGCTGTGTTCAGAAAAGACCTCGATAGAGTAGCCATTGTTAAAGACAAAAGAATTATTCTCCCAGGTTCTGTTATTCCCAATTTGATAAAAAACACATTCCCAAATGCAAATTACATTACACCCAACTATGCAATCTCATTTTATGGCAAGGGTGAATTGGTGCTTGAATATGACCTTTCGGGGTATTTGGACAGAATAGAAAAGGTTTTGATACAAATGCCAATGCAGTATGGAAGATATAACGTTGAGGAATTTATCTTCAATGTTAAAACACAAAAATGGGATAAGACAAGCTTTGAAAAACCACTTGCATTTGGAAAAGATGAAATAGAAAAATATTTCCAAGATTACAAAATAAAAATTAGAATTGTTGGCAAAGATGACAGGTCTGTGACTGCCATTCCTCTTATTTCTGCAGAAGGTGGTGAAAAATAACATGGCTCTTGTTGAGGTAGAGAGGCTTGTAAAATTTTATGGGAAAAAGAAGGCTTTAGATAACCTCTCATTTGCGGTTGACAGCAGGCAGATATTTGGTTTTGTTGGTCCAAACGGGGCGGGCAAAACAACCACAATGAAAATCATGTGCGGACTTTTGAGGGCTGACGGTGGAATAGTTAAAATTGATGGGATTGATGTTGCTAAAAAGACTAATAAGATTAAATTTCTTATTGGTTATATGCCTGACTTTTTTGGTGTGTATGACAATCTTAAAGTGAACGAATATTTGGAATTCTTTGCTTTGGCATATGGTATACGCGGGACAAAGGTGCAAAAACTGATAGATGACCTTTTAGAGCTTGTGAGGCTAACCGATAAAAAATATGACTTTGTTGATTCTCTCTCACGAGGCATGAAACAGAGGCTGTGTTTGGCAAGGTGTCTGATTCACAATCCACTACTTCTCGTTTTAGATGAGCCTGCATCTGGTATGGACCCGCAGTCTCGAATTGAGATGAAGGAGATATTGAAAAATTTAAAAGATATGGGAAAGACCATAATAATAAGCTCACATATTCTTCCTGAGCTATCAGAGCTTTGCACACATGTCGGGATAATAAATGGCGGCAGGATGGTTGCCCAAGGTGATATCAACCAGATTACCCTGCTTGCGCACGGCACAAAGAGGATTAAGATAAGGTTTGTTGATGGCTTTGATGAGGCTTATATGGTGTTTAAAGAGTTTCCATCGGTTTGTGATATTCAAGTCATTGAAGGTGGGTACATTTTGAGTTTTGATGGTGATGACAATGATTTGTTTTTATTGATAAAGAGCTTGATTGACAAAGGTGCAAAGGTATGTGAAGTAAGCACGGTAGAGGGCAGCCTTGAAGAAGCGTTTATGAAGGTAGTTTTAGGCAGTGAAAATTAGAAAGATTATTTCAAAAAAACAGGGGAGTGAAAAAGTTTTGAAAAACATAAAAAGATTTATGATGGCCATTTTCTCAAATCCTATTGTCACAAAAGAGATAAAACAGAGGACAAGAGGGCTTAAGTTTTCGTTTACCATTGCTGGGTGGCTACTTCTTATGACTCTATTTACAATAATGTTTTTAACATCATATGCTAAGCCGGTTGTTGTGGTAAGTTCCTACAGAGGTTTTTTCACTACCTTTTGTATCTTACTTATTTTTCTGTTTGCTGGGTTTTTCGGGCTGTTGGTTGTAATTTTGAGTTCCCAGGCAATTGCAAAGGAAAAAGAAAATCAAACACTTGACATACTTCTTTCAACGCCTTTGACCAATTTTGAAATTGTTGTTGGGAAGATGATAGCAGCAGCTGGTGAAGCGGTAATACTTTTCTTCTCTGCAGTTCCGATATTGGTACTTCTATATTTTTATGGTATAACATCTATGGGGAATATCTTGCTTATTATGCTCTATGTTTTTGTGCTCATCCTCTTTTATGGTTCGCTGAGCCTTTTGTTATCAACAGTTATCAAAAAGAGCATAGCAGCAACTGTGATTGTGGTAAGCATTGTCATTGCCTCTACCATCTTTAGCTATTTTATCTTTTTGACTGGTGCACAGGTATTGGTTGCCAACTCGCCCCAGCCTGGAAAAGCTCAAAATTTCTGGAGTTTAATATCAATTTCATTAAGCTCAGCTTTTTCTCTAATTGAGCTTATAAGTATTCGTTTAAATTCAGCTCCAGCTGCTTTTTTTCAATACTCATACAAAATTAAAGGGTATCAGATACACCTTATCATTTGCATAGTTGGAACAATATTGAACATTTATTTGAGTGCGCTATTTTTAAGTCCTCTGAGAAGAATCAGAATATTTAGAAGAAAGTCCAATTAGGTGGGGATGGTAATTTATGCATGAAAGTGAAATGCAGATTTTGAGTTTTTTGAAAAAAGTGCAAAGAAGGCAGATACTTTGCAGCCTCTTGACGCGTCTGTGGCAGTGTGTATCTGCTTCTTTGTCTTTTGTTATTTTGGTAGAAGCTTTATCAAAGATTGTCCCAATGTACTACAAAGCTTTCTACCAGATATTTATTTTGCTGCTGTCTTTAGGCATATATGTAGTTTTTGTTATCTCAAGGAAGCCAACTCTTCAGCACTCAGCACTTATAGTTGACAGTTTTGGCTTGAAAGAAAGGCTGACAACATCATTGGAACTCATTGGCGTTGATACCGAAATCTCAAGATATATAAAGCAAACAACGGCACAGATTATAAAAAATATAGACATAAAAAAACTGATAAAACCTAAGCTTGAAAAAAATAAATGGATGTTTGTAGCATCACTTTTCATTGTATTTTTCATTTTAACAAATGTTCAAAGTCCTAAAATGGATGAGGCAAAAAGATTACATCTTCTGAGCAGCCTTAAGAAAAAGGAAATACTCAAGATAGAAAAGCAGAAAAAAGAGGTGCTAAAAAGTTACAAGCTTAATGAGGTTGAAAAGAGAAAGATTGATGAAGTATTGTCAAAACTTAAAAAGGAAATAAAACTTGCCAAAACCAAAAGCGAAATAGAACTTGCAAAGCAAAAGGCATGGTTTTTGCTCAATGATTTGAAAAATAGTCCTGGAAGCCCCCAGTTTTATTCAGCAGTGGAAAAGTTCAAAAATTCTATTACACAGGACAACAAGTCAGCCCAAAGTGGTACAAAAAATTTTCTTGCAAATGCTAATACAAAAAGCGACAATAAAAGTGGAAGCTCATCTCCCAGTTCAAATGGACAAAGTAGTGCACAAAAGAGTGAAAATAGTAAGAGCATCTCTGCTTTTTCCAAAAGTGAAAACTCCCAGGATGCAGGCAGCAGCTTGACTGCATCAAATGATCAAGGACAGGCCCAGCAAGAGCAAGTGCAGTCTTCCTCTGCCGAGGCAAATGGAACTTCAAACGACTCAGGCTCAGGCGCAAGTGCAAATAGTGTGCAAAATGCATCTGGTCAAGCTAGTGCACCTGGTGGCATGCAAGGAAGAGGTGAAGGGATAAGCCAAGTTGATAATTTAAATAACAAAGGCAAAGGGCTTGGTGCAGCCATTCCCAGAACTTCAAATAAAGTACAGATGCCTTCCATTTATACAAAAAATCTTCTAAGCCTTGATGCATCTAAAAAGGTTTTGGCGGACATAGGACAGGAAAGTGGAAGAGTATCCCAAAAACAGGGCATTGGAGAAAGAGGGCAGAAACTGAGTTTTGACAGGGTTTTTTCACAATACAAACAGGAGGCAAATGAATATATCGAAGCAGATGAAGTTCCTTTATGGGCAAAGGAAATAACCAAACGGTATTTTGAAAATTTAGAGAACATGAGGTGATCAGCATTTGGTTTTGCAGGATATTGAATATACAATGCAGGTTTTAAACAAAGTAGAAAGCGAAATTTCCAAGGTTATAATTGGCCAGAAGGATGTTATCAGAAAGGTCTTGATTGCCATATTCTGTGGTGGAAACATCCTTCTTGAAGGATTGCCGGGCGTTGGCAAGACTCATCTTGTAAAGTCAATTGCAAAGGTGCTGGACCTGAAATTTTCAAGAATTCAGTTTACACCTGACCTCATGCCATCAGATATTGTGGGAACAAATATAATTTCAAAAGACAAGGACGGAAGTTTGAATTTTACATTCCAAAAAGGTCCTATCTTTGCTAACATAGTATTGGCAGATGAGATAAACAGAGCAACACCAAAGACGCAGTCAGCACTTCTTGAGGCAATGCAGGAGAAGACGGTCACTGTAATGGGGCAGACCTACAAGCTTGATGAACCATTTTTTGTTCTTGCAACACAAAATCCTCTTGAGCAAGAAGGGACATATCCACTTCCAGAAGCACAGCAAGACAGGTTCTTGTTTAAAATTGATGTTCCACTTCCAGGCTTTGATGAGATGATAAGGATTGTAAACCTGACGGTGGAAAGTCGAATGCCCGAGCCTCAAAAGGTCATTGAAGGGAAAGAGATAGTGAACATAGGCAGAATTGTTCGACAAGTACCCATTGCAAAGCCTGTTTTGGAATATGCAACAAGGCTTGTTTTGAGCACACAGCCGCACATTGAAGAGAACGACATTGCAAGAAAGTATCTTAAGTTTGGTGCAGGACCGAGAGCTCTTCAGCACCTTGTTTTGGGTGCAAAAGCAAATGCGCTCTTTGAGGGAAGACCAAACGTTGCGTTTGATGATATAAAAAGCCTTGCAAAAAGCGTTCTGTGTCACAGGATTGGCTTGAACTTTGAAGCAATATCTGAGGGTCTTACTCAAAGTGACGTTGTGGATATGATTTTGCAAAGACAAAAAGAGTGGTAGAAAAATTTAAAAAAGTGGTGAGAATTTTGATGTTTGGCGGGCTTGTTGATGACAAAACGCTGAAAAAACTTAGCACTTTAAAATTTAAATTTGGAATCGAGATAATTTCACAGTTTGAAGGGCAGCAGAAATCAAAAGGGCGGGGAAATTCGCTTGAGTTCAGCGACCACAGGGAGTACATGCCGGGCGATGATTTTAGAAAGGTAAATTTTAGGATTTTTGTGGCAACCCAGAGGCTTTATGTAAAGCTTTTTGAACAGGAAAGACAGACAACTTATAATTTTTTCATTGACATGTCAAAATCGATGGATTTCGGAAGCAAAGTCAAAAAAGGTGATATGGCAAAAGCGTTAGCTTTTTGCCTCTCATACATTGCTCTTTCGCGGCTTGACAGTGTCAATATATTTTTGGTGCAGGAAAATGGCATTTTATCATCAGGTTATCTTAAAGGTAAGCAAAGCCTTCCAAAGATTGTGAGGTTTTTAGAGGATGCTAATTTCGAGGGTACAGCAAATTTTGAAAATATTAAAAATATTTATATTCCAAGAAAAAGCATCTCATTTATTTTTTCTGATTTTTTGTTTGAAGGAGCAGCTAAAGTTTTGAAAATGCTTTCTGCAAGGTGCTCTTTTGTATGCTGCTGTCAGATATTAGATGAAATTGAAGCATATCCTTCATTTGAACATACATTTTGTCAGCTGATTGACAGTGAGAGCGCAAAAGCTATTGATGTGGAGCTGTCAAATAGTTTAATTAAAGAATATGTTGAAGAGCTGAGAAGGTATCAAAATGGGCTCAAAGAAATTTTAAAAAAGGCAAATGGGAGGTTTTATGAGGTCTTGAGCTCAAGTGCACTTGAAAAAACTGTGATGAATATGATTGGAGTGGGAAGATGAACTTTTCACAGCCACTTTTTCTTTTGTTTCTTTTGACAATCCCGATATTAATTTTTTTGTATATGATAAAACCAAGGCACAAGAAAGTAACCATTCCAAGCACGTTTTTATGGGAGCGATTGAAAAAACAAAAAAGAGTTGTAAAGCCGGCGCAAAAGTTAAGATTCAGCCTGCTTTTACTTTTGGGGATTTTTGCACTTTTCAGTTTTTCAATGTATCTTGCAGCTCCTAATATATTTATAAAAAATACCCGCAAAAATGTAGTTTTTGCCTTTGATAATGGTGCTTCTATGAGCTGTGTGGCAGATGATTCTAAGTCATATCTTCAAAAGTCAAAAGAGATAGCAAGAGAGATAATAGATACACTGCCGGGCACAACAAAGGTCAGCATTGTGACTTTTTCAGACACAGTCGAGATTTTGCAAAAAGAAGGCACGCGCAGCTTTGCCAAGGATGCGATTGACAGGATAGTTCAGACGTACTATGTAACAGATGTGAAAAAGAGCTTGAATATTATTTCAAAGCTTTTCAAACCCTCAGATACAACTTTGTTTATATTTACCGACAAGAATATGCCTCACTTAGAAAATGCAAAACTTTACAAGTTTCCAAAACCAAAAGATAATGTTAGCATTGAAAATATATCTTGTGTCTCAAGAAAAGATGGTTTTGATGCTCTGGTAGAAATTAAAAACAGAGGAATTCAAAAAGCGAGTTTTGATCTTGAACTTTTTGCAGACAGCAGACTGGTAGGATTGAAAAGCATTTCCCTTTTGCCAGGGAAAATGGGTACTTTTTTGTTTGAAAATATCAAAGGAAATTACAAGGTTGTGTGGGGGAGAATAAATTATCCAGACGAAGTAACAAAAGACAATGTCTTTTGGACAGTTTTAGAGCCCTTGATGGCAAAACAAAAAGTTTTGTATGTAGGAAAAGGAAATTTCTTTTTTGAAAAAGTGTGGCTTACTTTTGATGACGTTGAATTTTATAAAACTCAAGATGTCAAAAACATTGCTGGTGATTTTGATATATACATATTCGACCAGTGCATACCACAAAAGTTTCCTCAAAAAGGAGCTTTCATATTTGTATTGCCAAAGAACAGCAGTGCCTTGAAGCTTTTAGGGATAAAGATAGGGAAAAATGCAAGCAATGAAGGATATGCAAGGTTTGTAAAGTCAGCTATTTCACAAAACATTATTGGGATGGATTTTGCTGTGCAAAAGGCTGTGTATATTGATGATAGTGCTTTTGAGCCAGTTGCAAAGATAGGTGGCAAGCCAATAATCTCTTTTGGCAGTATCCATAATCATCCGTCAATCCTATTTGGTTTTGCGATAGATAACAGTGACCTGCCTTTGAAGGTATCTTTTCCAATTTTGATGGCAAACATTAAAAGTGCTTTTGTCAAGAAAAATCAGTTATTTGAAAAGACAGCTTTTTATCCTGGTGAAGAGATAAGAGTTTTTTCATATTCAGATAAAAAAGCAGATTTGGTACTACCCGATGGGAAAGAAGAAATTGTTGATTTGTCAGGTTATCCCTCAATTCTTCCTAAAAAAGATGTGTTGGGAGTTTATTCTTTGGTTCTAAATGAAAAGTCAAAAGAGAATTACAAATTTGCAATAAATTTCCCAACCTATGCTCTGGATGATTCGGGCAGTAGAAATTTGGCAGAAAATAATACCAACTTTCCAGATGCAGGTAAAATCAATAGCGTGAAAATGCCATATTCTTTGAAAGATATATTTTTGATACTGGCACTTATTTTTTTGACTTTGGAGTGGATGGTGTTTTTAAATGAGAATAGAGTTTGAAAGACCTTTTATTTTACTTGCTGCAGCTGTGCTTGGAGTATTTATTTGGCTTGTTTCAAGAAGATTTTCAAAAGAAAGTTTGGGTAAAAGATTTGTTGTATGGGTGAGGATTGTTTTAATAACGCTCATAATCCTGGCTCTAAGCGTGCCAAGCTTGGCAATTTCAACCGACAAAATAACAACAATTTATCTTGCGGATATGTCAGAGAGCAATAGAAAGAACGCAGAAAAAATGAAAGACTTTATTCAAAGGTCGATAAAGCTCAAAAAATCAAATGAATTGCAGTCAGTTGTTGTGTTCGGGCAGGATGCAAACATTGAGTTTACACCGACTAAGTATCCTAACTTTTCTGAATTTGGAACGGCTGTAGATAGCACTCAAACCAATATTGAAAATGCAATAAAGTATGCAGTAAATCTATTTGACAAGGATCAACAGAAAAGACTTGTCATTCTAACAGATGGGAAAGAGACAATAGGTGAGGCAAAAAATGAAGTAGAACTTCTCAAAAATAATGGAATAGATGTAAAAGTAGTGCTATTTAAAAGTGAGAAAGAAAAAGATGTTCAATTTTCAAGTTTGAAGATTCCGCAGAAGGTATTTAAAAATCAGGCGTTTTCGATATTTGCCAATATAAACACCACTTTTTCAACAAAAGCTCTGCTCAAGATTTTCAGAGACAATGATTTAATTTTCAGCCAGCAGGTGACGCTTGAAAAAGGTGAAAACAGGTTTGTGATAAAGGATAAACTGGACAAGGAAGGGGTTTTCAGCTATCAAGGAGAAGTTGAAGCGATAGATGATGAAGAAGAGTCAAACAATGTTGCGTATGCTATGTGTCAGGTAAGAAAACCTCAAAAGGTTCTGGTAGTTTATGAGGATATTGATGATGTGAAAAATGTCAAAAATCTTCTTGATTCTTATTCAGCCGATTATGATGCAGTAAAGAGCGACCAGGCAAACTTTGGGCTTGACAAACTCTTAGGGTATTCTTTTGTGATTTTGTGCAATGTGTCAAGAGAAAGCTTTAGCGATGAGTTTTTAAGCTCTGTAGAGAAGTATGTGAAGGATTTAGGTGGTGGACTTTTGGTAATTGGCGGCACAAATTCATATGCGCTTGGGAATTATTCTAATTCGGTTTTAGAAAAGATGCTGCCTGTCAAGATGGAGATTAAGAACAAAGAAAAGGAAAAGAACATAGATGTTGTACTTGTCCTTGACCATTCAGGCAGCATGGCAGATACAGAAGACGCAGGTATTCCAAAATTAGAGATTGCCAAGAGTGCTTCTGCAAAGATGATTGAGCACCTTGAAAGTTCAGATGGTGTTGGTGTGATTGCTTTTGACCACAATTATTATTGGGCATACAAATTTGGTAAGATAAGCAAAAAAGAAGATGTGATAGAAAGCATATCAAGCATCGAAGTAGGTGGTGGGACGGCTATAATTCCACCCTTGAGTGAAGCAGTTAAAACTCTAAAAAAGTCAAAGGCAAAAAGCAAGTTGATTGTGCTTCTGACTGATGGCATGGGTGAACAAGGCGGTTATGAAATTCCAGCCAATGAGGCAAAAAGAAATAACATCAAAATCACCACAATTGGTGTTGGAAAGTATGTAAACGCTACAGTTTTGAGTTGGATAGCCTCTTTTACCTCAGGCAGGTTCTATTTAGTTTCCAATCCTTCTGAGCTTGTTGATGTGTTTTTAAAAGAGACAAAAATTATAAAAGGCAAGTACATAAAGGAAAAGAAGTTTGTCCCCAAAGTGGTTGAGACAAATTCAATAAACTCAGGTTTTTCCTCTTATCCACCGCTTTACGGTTATATCGCAACAACAAAAAAAGACCTTGCAACCAGTCTTTTGGTAAGCGACGAGGACGAGCCTATTTTGACAGTGTGGAGGTACGGGCTTGGAAAGGTTGCTGCATGGTGTTCGGACTTGAGCGGCCAGTGGTCGCGTGACTGGGTTTTGTGGGATAGATTTTCACAGTTTTGGACAAAGCTTTTCAAGTGGTTGGAAAAAGGGGCAGATGACAGCAGCTATGATTTTAATGTTCGAAAAGAAAAAGATTTGGTGGTATCTTTGGTAGGCAAGTTCGATGCTGATACCATTGCAACTCTTAAATGCATGTATCCAAACGGCAAAGAAAAGACAATTGCAATGAGAAGAACTGCACCAGATAGGTTCGAATCTAAAGTTGATTTTATGCTGGGAAATTATGTATTTGTGGCAACCTTAAGTAATAAGGACAAATCCAAGGTATCAACGTTTTTCTATTCAGCTAACTACTCTGATGAGTTTAGAGTGGATATAGACAGCAGCAGGTTTGAACAGTTTATCTCCTTATCAGGTGCAAAAGTTATAAAAAATCCCAATGAGGTGTATGCGGGAAAGCTCAAGAGCACAGAAGAAAAGAGGGATATTAGCAGTTTATTAATAGTTCTTTGTATTGTATTATTCCTTTTGGAAGTGAGTATTAGAAGATTTGGTCTTTATCCTCAGGTGGAAAGGAGTTTTTTGGCAATATCTTCAGGCTTTAAAAGGATTGCAAAGCCACATTCACTTAAAAGGGTATGGGATAAAGTATCTTCTTTGAAGAAGAAGAAGAAGAATACTTATGCGAAAAATTCAAAGGAAGCAGAGGTAGTATCTAATGATACTTTGGATGTTAAAAAACTGAGAAGATTTTAAAATTACTTAAAAAACTTACTTCATTCTGATATAATATTAAAGGACTTTTAATATTTTATTTAAGGTAAATAATCTTAGCCTATAAAAGAAGGAGAATGAACAGAAATGCAACAAATCCGCGCGATAGTTGGCACCCAATGGGGTGACGAAGGAAAAGGCAAAATTGTAGATTTTTTGGCCAAGGAAGCTGATGTTGTTGTTCGGGCTCAGGGCGGCAACAACGCAGGTCACACAGTTGAAGCTTTCGGTAAGGTTTTCAAGCTACACCTTATACCGTCAGGAATACTTTACAAGGATAAGCTCAACATCATAGGAAACGGTGTTGTGATTGACCCAGAATCTTTGATACAGGAGATAGAAAGTTTAGAAAAAGAGGGAATATCAACAGAGAACTTAAAAATTAGCGACAGAGCACATCTTGTTATGCCATACCACAAGATATTAGATGAAGAGCAGGAAAGACTGAGAGGCGAAGAGAGCCTTGGCACAACAAAAAGGGGAATAGGTCCTGCGTATACTGACAAGACCGAGAGAACAAACCTCAGAGTTTGTGACATGCTTGATGAAGAGGAGTTTGTGCAAAAGCTAAGAACTGTTTATGAGAGGAAAAATCAGATACTTACCCATGTTTACCACAAAACACCGATGAAGTTTGGAGAACTTTTAGAACAGTTCATGAAGTATGGAGAAATTTTAAAGCCGTATATCACAGACACAATAAAACTTCTGAATGATTCAATAAAAGCTGGCAAAAAGGTTCTTTTAGAAGGTGCACAGGCAACAATGCTTGACTTAGATTATGGAACATATCCTTATGTTACATCATCGCACCCAACTGTTGGTGGATTTTGTATTGGAGCAGGGATTGCACCAAAGTACATTCAAGAGGTAATAGGTGTTGTTAAAGCGTACACCACCAGGGTTGGGAAAGGTCCGTTCCCCACAGAGCTTTTGGATGAAATAGGAAATAGCATACGTGAAAAGGGAAGAGAGTACGGAACAACCACCGGAAGACCAAGAAGGTGCGGCTGGCTTGACCTTGTTGTTGTGAGGTATGCGGTTTTAATAAATGGAATTGATAAGATTGCACTTACAAAGCTTGATACGTTATCCGGTCTTCCAAAAATAAAGGTTTGTGTTGGATACAAGTATGAAGGAAAAGTCTTAGATCTTTTCCCTGCGTCTTTGAGGGTTGCAAGAGAGTGTGAACCTGTGTATGAAGAGTTTGAAGGCTGGAGCGAAGAGGAGATAAAAGCTGCAAAAGAGTATGAAGCTTTGCCAAAAAGTGCAAAAAGATATATAGAGTTTATAGAAAAAGAGACAGGTGCAAAGGTTTTTCTCATTGGCACAGGACCGGCAAGAGAGGATATAATAATAAAAGACTAAAAGTTATTGCTAATAAAAAGCCATCCGAGAATGTAGTTGATTCGGGTGGCTTTTTGTGTTACTTTGGCAGCAGAAAAAGTGTTTTTTTGTGGGAATAACTTAATTTTTTTTGAGATTGGGTGTATAATAAAATTAAATTTTTGAGGAAAAGAGGATGAGAAAAGTTGGACTATCTTAAAAGACTCATGAAGTATTTAGACGACTGCAAACTGTTGGTAGCGGTTGGCCTAATCTTGGCGCTGGCAGGGATATTTTGCAGTATGGCAGTGCCGAAAGTGTCAAAGCACATCATTGACGATGTTCTTGTTGCAAGGCACTTTGAAAAGCTTTACCATTTTGCTATTATTTTGGCAGGACTTGTGCTTTCAAAGGCAATTTTGAATTATTTTCAGAGCTACATATTCGAATACACATCTCAAAAAGCCATCTATAAGCTCAGAGAGCAGCTCTACACAAAGCTTCAATACCAGTCTTTTGAATATTTTGACAGAGCATCAACAGGAGCTATTATGAACAGAATAGTAGGTGACCTGGAGGCTATTCGAAACTTTTTAAACCAGGGCTTTGTTCAGGTAATTAGCATAGTCATTACATTAATATTGGCACTTTCTATAATGCTTTCAATGAACCTTTTACTTTCATTTTTGAGCTTAGCAACAACACCTCTTATATACTCTAACGTCAAAAGCCTTGCCAAAAAACTTCAGCCAACCTTCAGGGAAATAAGAACATCCTTTGAAAAGCTCACATCAAAGGTGCAGGAGAACATTACAGGTATAAGAGTTGTCAAAGCGTTTGGAAATGAAGAGCTTGAAAAGAAAAGTTTTGGAAAAGTTGCATTTGAGTTTACAAGCAAAAATATCCAGGCTGCTGATATAAGGTCGGTGCACAATCCTCTTGCAAATTTCTTAAATGGCTTAAACTCAGTCATAATCCTTGTGGTTGGAGGGTATTTGGCTATAAAAGGGAAGCTGTCTATTGGCACGCTTTTTGCATTTGTGAGCTATGTGAACTTGTTCTCTGCACCCATTGGTAACATTCAAAACCTTGTGAACCAGTGGCAAAACGCCTTTGCATCCTTGGAAAAGGTGTTCGAGGTGCTTGACAGTGAGGTTTTAATTCATAGTCCAAAAAATGCTATTCATCTTAAAAACATCAAAGGTGATATAAAGTTTGAGAATGTGTATTTCAAGTACAAAGATAAGTTTGTTCTAAAGGGAATAAACATTCATATTCAGCCTGGTGAGGTTGTTGCCATTTTAGGTCAGGCAGGTTCTGGAAAGTCATCTTTAATAAATCTTCTTGCCAGATTTTACGACCCGACATCTGGCAGGATACTCATTGATGATGTTGATGTGAAAAATGTAAAGCTTTGTTCACTCAGAAGAAACATTGGAATAATAATGCAGGAGACATTTATTTTTTCTGATACAATTGCTGCAAACATAGCGTTTGGAAAGCCAGATGCAAAAGAAGAAGAGATAAAATGGGCTGCAAAGCTTGCCCGGGCAGATGAGTTCATTGAAAGGCTTCCAGAAGGGTACTCTACCGTTGTTGGTGAGAGAGGGATAGGACTTTCGGGCGGTCAGAAACAGAGAATTGCAATTGCCAGAGCGCTCATATACAACCCAAAAATTTTAGTGCTTGATGATGCAACGTCAAGTCTTGATTTTGAAACAGAGGCTGAGATTCAAAATACTTTGAAAGAAGTGATAAAAGGAAGAACAACAATTATCATAACCCACAGAATTTCCCAGCTTGTTGTTGAGGCAAACAAAATTTATTACATGCAAGATGGCAGAATTGTTGAACAAGGAACACATGAAGAGTTGATGAGATTCAAAGGTAGATATTACACAACATTCAAAAAACAACTGCTCGAGCGCGCAAACTCACTTCCTGCTTAAAAAAGTTTTGTAAAAGGGGGAATTTTTAAAATGGCAGACCCTGTGGCCAAAAAGCCAATGTTTTCTCAAGAAGAGACAAATTACGAATTGAAGATACCATATTTGAAAAGGCTTTTTAAGTTTCTTCTTCCTTACAAAAAATGGCTGGTTTTAACCTTGATTTTCATGTTCGTAGCAACAGTTGCCGAGTTAGTTTCTCCCTACCTTTTGAAACAGGCAGTTGACTACTATATCCCCAAAAAAGATTTCAAGGGAATTTTAATAATTGGAGTTTTGCTCATTTTGATGCTTTTCATAAACAAAGAGTGCTCGAAAAACAAGATAAGGCTTGCAAACAGAACAGGGCAGATGGTTTTGTTTGATATCAGAAAAGCTCTTTTTGACCACGTTCAAAGCCTTTCTTTCAGCTTTTTTGAAAAAAACTCAACAGGAAGAATTATTGTTAGAATTGTCAATGACGTCAATACTTTGAACAACCTCTTTACAAACGGCATTGTAAATGTAATAACAGACATGTCAAGCTTGGTTTTAGCAGCAATAATAATGTTTTCTATAAATCCTAAGCTTGCAATAGTGACATTTGCAGCTTTGCCAATTTTTTTAGTAGTTCTTTTTACAACCAGAAACGCCATAAAAAGAAACTGGAGGACTGTGCGAAGGAAAATTGCAAACTTAAATGCGTATATACACGAAAACATATGTGGTATCAGGGTGATTCAGGCATATGTCAGGCAAAAGGTCAACAGGGCTATTTTCAAAGATGTCATAGATGATGTGTTTTTGTCATGGATGAAGGCGGTCAGGATAAACGGCATATTCTCACCTGCGGTTGAGGTATGTTCAATGATAGGAACGCTCATCATCTACTTTTACGGTGTAAAGCTTCTTAAAATAAACGGTGTTACAGTTGGAACTTTAATTGCTTTTGTTAGCTATTTAGACAGGTTTTGGCGACCGGTTGTTACACTTTCAAACTTTTACAATCAGCTTCTTGTTGCAAGCGCATCGTCAGAAAGGATCTTTGAGGTGCTTTCTATCCAGCCCGAAATAAAAGAGGATAAAAATCCGGTAGAGATATCTACTTTTAGAAATTCGATCGAATTTAAAAATGTGTGGTTTGCGTACAAAGATGAAGAATATGTTTTAAAAGATGTGTCGTTTGAAATCAAAAAAGGAATGATGGTTGCGCTTGTGGGTGCAACAGGCTCTGGCAAAACCACAATTGCAAATCTTCTTTCAAGGTTTTACGACCCGCAAAAAGGCAGTATCCTCATTGATGGCATTGATCTTAAGAAAATTAGCTTTAAAAGTTTAAGGAAACTTATAGGTATTGTCCAGCAGGAACCATTTTTGTTCTCAGGAAGCATCCTTGACAATATTCTGTATGGAAAACCAGATGCCAAGTTTGAAGAGGTTATAGAGGTTTGCAAGTTTTTAGGTGCACACGAATTTATATCGCAGTTTGAGGATGGTTACTTTACACAGGTAAATGAAAGGGGAAACAGGCTATCTACTGGACAAAAACAGCTGATAAGTCTTGCAAGGCTTTTGCTTCAAAACCCCCAGATTCTTATTTTGGATGAAGCAACGGCATCGCTTGATACACATAGCGAGCTTATGGTGCAAAACGCTTTAAACAAGGTGATGAAAGACCGCACTTCAATTGTGATTGCTCACAGGTTATCTACCATAAAGGATGCAGATCTCATAATTGTAATGGACAAGGGCAGGATAGCTGAAATGGGTACACACGAGAGCCTGATAAGGAAAAAAGGTATCTATTATGAACTTTGTGCAAGCCAGATAAGATTTGTAAAGGCAGGGTGATAAGAGGAAGAAAAAGATACTGCGAATATATTTTTGGTATTTACAAATAACAAGAAAGGTCTTATAATATTTAACCGTGTTTAATTTGTGTGGGCCATTAGCTCAGTAGGCAGAGCACCAGCCTTTTAAGCTGGGTGTCCCGCGTTCGAGTCGCGGATGGCTCACCATTTAATTTGAAAAGTGACAGGTGGCCCCGTGGTCAAGTGGTTAAGACACAGGCCTTTCACGCCTGTAACAGGGGTTCGAATCCCCTCGGGGTCACCATTTGTTTATGAAGAGCCGAGTACCTTCCAGATAGGGAGTTGAAAGGCTCCAGGCATGTCCTGCTTGCCAGATGGCAACTGGGATATGCTGAATTTAAAAATATGATGTTGAATGAATAGGCAGGAAGTTAATTCTTCCTGCCTATTTTGTTTTTGTCTTCTAATTTCCTATCGGCTCTTTTATCTTGCAAAGCTTGAAGTGACAAAAGCTTCTATAAAGGCTGCAAATACTACCAGGAAAGCTCCGCACACAGCGAGAACTAAGAACCTTTTAAAGGCAATGTTCAGCTTTGGTTTTTCCTTTGAAAAAACTGCGCTTTCCAGAAATATCGCCGATGCTGCGCTGCCTATTATGAATGCTGCAATTTCAAATATCCCGTGGGGCAAAATCAAAAGTAGGGTTTTTCCAATAGATAATTCTTTTGCTGAGATTGTAGCAACAGCTCCAACTATAAAACCGTTTGTTAGCAGCACAAAAACAGATATAAGACCGAATGTCAAGGTCCCTACTGTGATGATTATAAGATAGACTTTCATGTTGTTCTTGAGGATTGCAAGAAAGAGAAGGTATGGGCTTTTTGCGTTTTTCAAGATGTTTTCAAACAATTTCCTGATATACTGGTTGATGAATCTTTGAATTTCATCTCCAAAATAAAGTCCTGCAACAATGCCAAGGATACAAGAAAGTACAAAAATCAAAAATGATATTAGAATAAGTCTTTTTTCAGCTTTAAAGGTCTGAACAACAAATTTCACCTGTTGCTTACCTCCTCAAATGCTTTGAAACTCTTTCAACAAAATGATAACAAAACTTGCAACTTAAGTGCAATTCCGAGCAGAAGAAATTTTTTCACAAAATTTTAATTAACTTCTCTTCATATTTGGTATATAATTATTTCTGATATAAATTTACAGGAGGTATGTAAACATGAAGATAACATACCTTGCACATGCAAGCTTTTTGATAGAGACAAAATCGGGGGTAAAAATTTTAACAGACCCGTACGATGGTTCTGTTGGATACACGGTGTTTGAACTGTCACCGGATGTGGTGCTCACATCTCACAAGCATTTTGACCATGGCTACACAGGCAACCTAAAAGGAGATTATGTTCTTGTCGACAAGGAAGGCGAATTTAACGTCAAGGGTGTTAAAATAAAAGGCATAAAGACCTTCCTCGACAAAGAAAAAGGGCAAAAACGAGGAGAAAACATTGTGTTTGTTATTGAGGATGAGTTTTGTGTTGCGCATCTTGGCGATTTGGGGCATGAACTTTCATCCCCTGAGCTTGAAAAGATGGGGAAAGTTGATATTCTTTTAATTCCTGTTGGCGGTGTGTATACAATTGATGCAAAAGAGTCTTTCAGTGTTGCAAAGGCTGTAAATCCAAGAGTTGTAATTCCTATGCATTATAAAACAGAAAAGCTCAAATTTGACCTTGGAAAGGTAGAGGAGTTTACAAAGCATTTTGAAGATGTTGAAGTGTTGCAGACAAGTGAGATTGAAATCAATAGCCTTCCAGAAAAGCAGAAGGTCATTGTATTAAAATACAAAGGATAAAGGAGAAATTGCAAAATGGCAAAAAAAAGTGAGAAGAAAAGTATATATCAAAGTGCAAATAAATTTGGTGAAGGTGGAACTTCAATTTTTCCAGGCAAAACACTTGCGGCATACAAAGCATTTGTGCTTTTTGTCTTTTGTGTGCTTGTTTTGATGAGTCCATATTATAGAGGACTTTATTTTGATTATGAACTAAGTGTATTTCAAGCAGTTATGGCTGGGATATTTATTCTTTTTGCAATATATCTTTATCTTTCAAAAGAGGGTTTTTTAATAAATTCAAAACTTGAACTTATGCTGCTTCTTTTTATGGTTGCATATATTGTTCCCTACTTTTTTGCAGCAAACAGAAGGCTTGCTCTTGGAGAATTTTTCAAGTATGCATTTTACTTTGCAGTTTTTTATGTTGCGTCAAGAATTTCAAAAGGCAAAGCAGAAAAGTTTGCAATTTTGAATACTCTTTTTCTCTCAACAGTAGGTGTTGCATTTTTTGGGTATCAAGCAGCGGTAAAGTTAATTCCAGAAACTGCCCGCCCTCTTGGCATGGCCATGAACGGGCTTTGGGTTGGAAATATGATAAACTCAACACTGCAGTATCACAACACAGCAGGAACTGTGCTGGCGTTCGGATTTATAATCTCTTTGATGCTGGCAATATATAGTAGAAATAAGCTGCTTAAAAGCTTCTATTTTGCCTTTTCAAGCTTTATATTTACAGCGTTTTTCTTTACATACTCAAGAGGCTCATATATTACCCTCTTGCTTGCTCTTTTAGTGTTTTTCTTGCTTTTGCCGAGAGAAAAAAGAATTTCGCTCATTTTTAACATAGCGATTGTTGGCGCTTTTGTTATTACTTTTTTGAATAAGGTTGGGGCAAACCTAAACGAACATGGGAAAGTAAAACTTTGGCTTGTCTTGCTCTTCCAGATGCTTCTGGTTTTTGCCCTGACATATGCTTTTGGATTTGTGGAGAGAAGACTTTATGGTATTAGCAACAACATTTATATAGTGGCTGCAGGCGTTGTTGGCATTTTGGCTATCATTGGTTTTGCCATTGCTCTAAAGATGCATTTGATTCCTTCAGACATGGTCGAGAAAATAAAATCCATAGCTATGTTCTGGAAAGAGAGAAACTTTGTTGAAAGAATGGTGTTTTACAGAGATGGTTTAAAGATATTCTTAAAAAGTCCTGTATTCGGTTATGGTGGTGGGGCATGGGTATCGCTGTATTTTATGTACCAGTCTTATTTATATTTTACAACCCAGTCTCACAACTATTTTTTGCAGGTGCTTCTTGACACGGGGATTGTTGGATTTAGTATACTTTTAGTGTTTTTATGGCTTTTATTTTCTGCTTCGCTCAAGGCATGGGATAAAAAAGAACAAAAAGAGAATGTTATTATTGCTGGGCTTGTGGCTGCAGCTATACAGCTTTATTCTCACTCAGTGCTTGACTTTGACTTTTCGCTCGCATCTGTGCAAGTTCTGCTATTTGCAGCTTTAGGGGTATTAGTTTCAACCTCTTTACAAATTCTTCAGAAGCATAAGCAAGAAAAGGTGATTTACACGAGCAGAAAGACAAATTTTGTACCTGTTTTGCTGGCAATATTTTATCTGTTTGTGATAGTAATTTCATTGAATTTCAGACTTGGAAATTACTATGCTAACATTGGTCAGCAGGCGCTGCAAGCAGGGAATTTGTCTGCTGCATATTCGTTTTTGTCAAAAGCTGTCACATACGACTCACTCAATTCCAATGCGCTTTCAGACTATGCGGTTGCTCTATACAGAATAGGTGACCAGAACAAAGATGCAAACCTGATTGCGAAGGCAGACGGTTATTTCAGACAGGCAATTGTAAATGACAGGTTCAATCCAAAGATAAGGTTTAAATATGCCGTATATCTTCTTTCTCATGGAGCAATAGATAGCGGACTTTCACAGATAGAAGAGGGGATAAAGCTTCAGCCTCTTCAGCCAGCAAACTATGAGCTGAAGGCTGATGCATATGCAAAGGTTGGAGATTATTACCTTGGAAAAGGTGATAAAGAAAAAGCGAAGAAGTATTTTGAAGTTGTGTTAAAGATTCCTGAGGAAATTGAGAGATTGAAAAAGTACAGAGAACACATTCCAAAAGAGCTAATTGGCCAAGAAAAAATTGTGCCGTTTGCGATGACACAAAGAACTCAGCAAATAATTGAAGAAGTCAAGAAAAAGATATAGTTGGCTGAACAAAGAAAGGGTGGACTTGTAATTTGAATAGATTTTTGGCAAACTTTCTGAAATACAAAGATCTTTTATATGAGCTTGTTTTGAGAGATATAAAAATTAAATATAGACGGTCTATTTTAGGTATGTTTTGGAGCTTGCTAAATCCTCTTTTGATGATGATTGTTTTAACGATTGTATTTTCTCACCTTTTCAGATTTGACATAAAAAATTATCCTATTTACTTATTGACCGGACAAATTATGTTTGCTTTTTTTTCTGAATCAACCTCAAGTGCAATGAGGGCAATTATAGATAACGCTTCACTCATTAAAAAGGTATATATACCAAAATATATATTTCCTGTTTCCAAAGTTTTGTCATCTTTTTTTAATCTAATTTTCTCACTTTTGGCAATTGTTTTAGTTACAATAGGAATGGTAGTATTGGGCAATAATGTTAATTTAACGTGGACATTTTTGTTATTTCCTATTCCTTTAATATTCATATTAATTTTTTCAATAGGCATAGGCTTAATTCTGTCTTGCTATGCAGTATTTTTCAGAGATTTGATTCATCTATACTCGGTTGGATTAACTGCTTGGATGTATTTGACACCCATATTTTATCCTGTGAGTATAATTCCACAAAAATATCTGATATTGATTAAGCTAAATCCGATGTATTATTTTATAGAGTACTTTAGAAAAGTTACATTTTATGGTACACTACCTACACTAAAGGAAACTCTAATTTGCATTTTGGTAGACATAATATTTTTAGTAATAGGACTTTTAGTTTTTTATCGAAAACAAAATAAATTTATCTTGTATGTGTAAAAAATTGTTGAAAACTAACTGGAGGTTTGGATGGACAAAAACATAGCTGTAAAGATTGAAAATGTTTCAATGATGTTTAATATGGCATCTGAAAAGATTTATAGTATTAAAGAGTACTTTATAAAACTTGTGTCAGGTAAGCTATACTTTAGAGAATTTTGGGCCTTGAAGGATATAAGTTTTAAAATCAAAAAAGGTGAAATTTTTGGTATAATAGGCTTAAACGGGGCAGGCAAAAGTACCCTGCTCAAAATAATTGCAGGAGTTTTAAAGCCGACAATGGGTAGAGTCTATGTAAACGGTACTATGGCACCATTGATTGAACTTGGAGCAGGTTTTGACTTTGAACTTACTGCAAGAGAGAATATATTCTTAAACGGCGCTATTTTGGGCTATTCAAGAAAGTTCATGAAAGAAAAATTTGACGAGATAGTAGAGTTTGCAGAACTGAGAGATTTTTTAGATGTTCCTCTAAAAAACTTTTCGTCTGGTATGCAGGCAAGACTTGGTTTTGCTATTGCTACAATTGTTGACCCTGACATTTTAATTGTTGATGAGATTCTGGCAGTAGGAGACTTTCATTTTCAGGAAAAATGCGAAAGAAGAATTAATAGTATGCTTGAAAAAGGGACAACTATTGTGATGGTGTCCCATTCAATAGATCAAATTGAGAGAATGTGCCAAAGAGTTTTGTGGCTTGAAAAAGGCAGAATGAAAATGATAGGCGATGCAAAAGAGGTTTGTGAGGCTTACAGGAACTCTTGATGGTTTAACAAATAAAAAATATAAAAAGAAAGGACTGTTATTTCATGAAAGGAATAGTTTTGGCAGGAGGAACAGGTTCACGTTTATATCCGTTAACTAAGGTTACAAACAAGCATTTGTTGCCTGTTGGAAAATATCCAATGATTTATTATCCAATTTTTAAATTAAAACAAGCAGGTATCAAAGAGATAATGATAATAACTGGTAAAGAACACATGGGAGCTGTTGTCAATTTATTAGGAAGTGGTCGTGAGTTTGGATTAGAATTTACTTATAGGATTCAAGATGAAGCTGGTGGAATTGCTCAAGCTCTGGGACTGTGTAGCTTTTTTGCTGGGAATGATAAGTGTGTTGTGATACTGGGCGACAATGTTTTTGAGGATGATATAACTGAGTATGTAAGGAATTTCGAAAAGCAGGAGCGGGGCGCTAGGATTCTTCTTAAGGAAGTTCCGGACCCGCATAGATTTGGAGTTGCTGAACTGAAAGATGGGAAAATAGTCTCGATTGAAGAAAAGCCTAAGAATCCGAAAAGTAATTTTATTGTCACAGGAATCTATATGTATGATAGCCAAGTTTTTGATATTATCAAGACACTTAAGCCTTCACAGAGGGGTGAATTGGAAATTACGGATGTAAATAACGAGTACATAAGAAGAGGAGAGTTGTATTTTGACTTTTTAAAGGGCTGGTGGACTGATGCAGGGACTTTTGAGTCACTAAAAAGAGCAAATGAGCTTGCTGAAAATATGGTGTTAGATTTTAATGGAATATAAATTAAAGGAGAGGTAGGGAATAATGGAGCTTATTGAAGGTGTTAAGGTAAAAAGACTCGAGAAATTTGCTGATGATAGAGGTTTTTTCATGGAGATTTTGAGAGACGAAGATGGCTTTTTAGAAAAATTTGGACAGGCTTCAATGTCTTTGACTTATCCAGGGGTAATAAAAGCTTTTCACTATCATAAGTTGCAAGACGATGTTTGGTTTTTCCCAAAAGGCAATGCACAGGTTGTTCTTTACGATTTGCGGCCAGATTCGCCTACATACAAAAAAACAAATGTATTCTACATGGGAGAACACAACCCTATAGTACTTTTAATACCCAGAATGGTTGCTCATGGCTATAGGGTATTGGGGAATGAGCCGGCAATAATTGTGTATTTTACAACAGAGCATTATAATAGAGAAAATCCAGATGAATACAGAATTCCTTGGGATGACAAGGAAATTAATTTTGATTGGACAACAAAATTTAGATAAGGTGGGAACACGAAGATGGAGACAATTCTTGTAGCAGGTGGGGCAGGTTTTATAGGAAGCAATTTTGTTAAGTACATGATTAGCAAAGAAGAATACAAAATAATCAATTATGATGCATTAACCTATGCAGGAAATCTTGAGAATTTGAAAGAGGTAGAAAACCACCCTTATTATACATTTATTAAAGGAGATATTGTTGATAGATCTAAAGTTGAAGAGGTTTTTAAAAATTATCAAATTGACTATGTAATAAACTTTGCCGCAGAGTCGCATGTGGACAGAAGTATAAAGGACCCTGATATATTCGTTAAAACAAATGTTTTGGGAACACAAGTTTTATTAGATGTGTCGAGGAAATTCGGGATAAAAAAGTTTATTCAAATTTCAACAGATGAAGTATATGGTTCCTTAGGGCCTGAAGGATATTTTACAGAAGAAAGTCCGCTTGCACCAAACAGTCCTTATTCTGCCAGCAAAGCAGGGGCTGATATGCTTGTGAGAGCATATTTTAAGACATATGGTCTGCCTGTGAACATAACAAGGTGTTCAAACAATTTTGGTCCACATCAACACCCAGAAAAGTTTATACCGACCGTAATTTTGAATGCGCTGCAAAACAAGCCGATACCAATTTATGGTGACGGGCAAAATATAAGAGACTGGCTATATGTAGAAGACCACTGCAGAGCAATTGAGCTTGTGCTCAAAAAAGGTAGAATAGGTGAAGTATACAATATTGGCGGGAATAATGAGTGGAGGAATATAGATATAGCCAAATTGATTTTAAAACTACTCGGGAAACCAGAGAATCTAATACAATTTGTGGCTGACAGGCCAGGACATGATAGGAGATATGCAATTGACTCGAGTAAGATTCAAAAGGAATTGGGGTGGAAGGTTGAATATAAGTTTGATGAAGCTATTAGAAAGACTATAGAATGGTATAAAAATGAATTTTTCAAAGGAGAATGAGAATATGAGAAGTATAAACCAATTAAATATTGGTCTAACAGAGACAAAGTACGGCAAATTCTATTATTTAAAGAGTGATGCAATAATAGGCAAATCTTTAGAAATATACGGAGAATGGGCGGTACCAGAAATAGAGTTGTTAACAAGTTTTATAGAAGAAGGGGATATAGTAATTGATGTAGGCGCATACATAGGAACTCATACTATTCCATTTGCTCAAAAGTTGAATGGAAAAGGTTTTGTAATTGCATTCGAACCCCAAGAGATTATATTCAATATACTAGCAAAGAATATAAGGACAAATAACGCAGATAATGTGCAAATATTTAACAAAGCTGTTTTAGATAAAAATACAATAACCTACATAGAAACTTTTAACTACAATGAAACTAATAATTTTGGCAGTGCTAAAATAATAACTGATGATATTGAAACTCAAGGAATTATCAAAAAAATTGAAGCAATCACTATTGATAGTTTAGAATTGAATAATTGTAAATTAATAAAAATTGACGTAGAAGGACAAGAAGAATTTGTATTGAGAGGCTCAGAAAAGACAATAAAAAGTTTTATGCCAATTATTTATTTTGAAAGTAATGAGCTTGAGAAAACATGGAATAGTATTTGCTTAGTAAAGAAATGGGGATACGATACTTTCTTGTTTAGATTTCCAGCATTTAATCCATTTAACATTAAAGGTACACAAGATAATATTTTTGGTTATGCATGTGAAACAGGTATTTTGGGGATTCATAAATCAAAACTGAGTACTTATGGAAATGATACTTTGAAATGGCGAAAATTAAATTATCTATTTGAAATTACCACGCTTGACGATTTAGCTTTTTTATTAATAGAAACTTCTCGTGGACATGATCCCATTATACCTGATATTAAATATAATGAAATCAGAAACATAAAGTTTCTTCAAAATTATATAATTGAGGTGGTAAAAGAAATTGAAAAAAAAGATAAACTATTACAAACAATTAAAGAAGATTTAAAAATAAAAGAACAACACTTACAAAGTATTTATTGTTCGGAAGGTTGGAAACTGTTAACCAAGTGTTATAAAATAAGAGATAAGATATTCCCACCGAATAGTAAGAGAAGAGAATTAGCAAAGTTTATTTTATTTATTATGAAAAAACTGAATTTAAAATTTGTTCAGGAAATAATAAGATTTGCAAGGATGTATGGTATTAAAGCTCTTTATAATCGAAGTCGAATTGCTTTGCACTCTATGAAAAGTTATTCGAGTAACCAAGAAAATTATTTTGTTCCTGAACAATTTGAAAGAGATTATCTTTTAAGTGAAATCAGTGTTGATATAATTGTACCTATTTATAATGCTTATGAGGATTTAAAGAGGTGTGTAGAAAGTATTCTTAAGCACACTGATTTGAAAAAACATAGATTGGTATTAATTAATGATTGTTCGACTGATGAGAGAATATATTCTTTCTTAAAAAATCTTGAGAACGAAAGAACCGAAGAAAATTTACTTGTTATTCATAATAAGGAGAATTTGGGTTTTGTAAAAACAGTTAATAAAGGAATTAGTTTGAGTAATAAAGATGTTATTATTCTTAACTCTGATACAATTGTAACTGCGAGATGGGTAGAAAAGCTTATCAGAGCAGCGTATTCAAGGTCTAATGTTGCAACAGTTACACCTTTTTCAAATAATGCCACAATTTGTTCATTACCAATAATGTTAAAAGATAATTCGCTTCCTTTGGATTGGGATATTGATTATTTTGCTAAAGTTGTAGATAGGATTTCACTTTTAAAATATCCTGAAATTCCAACAGCAGTTGGATTTTGTATGTATATTAAAAGAGAAGTTATTGAAAAAATAGGAATGTTTAACGAAGAGAAATTTGGCAAAGGTTATGGAGAAGAAAATGATTTTTGTATGCGAGCGCTAAACGAAGGGTATGTAAATATTTTATGTGATAATTTATTTATTTATCACAAAGGAAGTCAAAGCTTTACGGAAGAAGTTAAAAGGAAAAGAGAAATGGAGAGCTTAAAGGTTATCAATCAATTACATCCATTTTACTCTGAGATGGTTAAGGCCTTTATAGAAAAAAATCCTTTAAAATATTATCATTCTACACTTGAAGAAATCATGTCCCTTTATAACTTATTAAAAAGTGAGGAGAAAAAGTGATGAGCACAATTGTTTATTTAGTCCATTCAATACCCAAATATGAAAAGAGTGGAACCCCAATAGCTGCTTGGAGAGTGGCAAAGGGTGTAAAAGAAAAATATAATCAAAATGTAGCATTTATAATTCCTTCACCTGATGGAGAAGAGGGAAAAGAAAAGGTTGACGATATTTTGGTTTACAAAGTAAAAAGAATAGATTGGCATGAAAATTTTTTTCATGATTTTGATATAGATAGAGAAACGTATATTAGAAAAATAAAGAATATTTTAAAAGAAGTTAATTGTAATATTTTGCATATTTATAATTTAGTATTTAGCTCTTATCAGGTAATGAAACTTAGGAAAGAAGGAATCAGAATTGTTCGTACGATAACACATACTGAGGATATTTGTTTTAATGTTGATCCTTTTGTTAAAGTTGGTGATAAAATTGAGATATGTAGTGGGCCTGATCCGATAGCAAAATGCGCTTGTCATTATAAACAGATGTATGGTGGTAATAATTTGATGGAGTTTATAATTAAAAAGATATCTAAGCATTTTACGAGCGTAGAATTATTATATTCTAATTTTTGTGATATAATAACCTTTACTAATGAAGAATTTGCTAAATATTTTACCAACTACGTAAATATTCCAAGAGATGTAATCCGAATAATACCACATGGAGTAGAAAATAAATTAGAAAAATATATATTGCCGAATATGCCAAAAAACGAAGGATTTAGATTTTTATATCTTGGAGGAGATAATTTTAGAAAAGGATTTGTTATATTAGATAATGCGTTAAATTCTTTAAATGGGGAGTTATTCAACAAGATTAAGGAAATAACTATAGTGGGTAAAACAACAAAGGAATTTAGAGAAAGGTTTAATAATGATAAATATATGTTTAAGGGGGTATTGCCAGAAGAAGAATTATATAACGAAATAAGTAATGCTGATCTTGTGATATTGCCCACATTTTTCGAAACATATAACATATCTTTAAGAGAAGCTATCAAGTTAGGAAAACCTGTTATAACTACTAAAACTTTTGGTTCGAATATTGTAGTGGATGGATATAATGGGTTTAGATTTGATATTGGTGATAGCTTACAATTAAAAAACATAATAGAATTAATATTAAGCAATCCCCAAATACTGGTAGATATGAGCAAAAATTGTTTAAATACTCATATAACTGATATTGAAGAAGAAATAAAGTTATTTATGAAAGTTTACAATGAATTAAAAGATTAGTTTTTGTTAATAAGAAAAGAGGTAAGTATATGAGAAATTTAACAGTTATAATACCTACATATAATCAAAAAGATTTATTAGAAAGAGCAATAAATTCGTTAATATCTAAGTGCAATGACGAAATAAATATATATGTATTAGTCAACAATACGGAAAGTAATTACATCGTAAGAAATAAAAATTATGCAAATCTACATGTTGAATATTTGAACACAAACTGTGGTTTTTGTAAAGCAGTCAATTATGGATTACGATTAATAAAAAAATCAAGATTTATTTTTCTTTTAAACGATGATACTGAAGTAATAAATCAGATAGATATAGATAATATTATTCATGAATTGATTGAAAAAGGCAACATTTTTTCTATATCGTTGAAAATGCTGAAGGGTAATTATCCAAATCTTTTAGACGACGCAGGTGATATGTACACTATCTTAGGTTGGCAGTTTAAAAGAGGCAATGGTCTTCCAAAAGAACTTTATGATAGACCGTGTGAAATTATTTCCGCATGTGGTGGTGCTGCAATCTATAACAAAAAAATTCTTGATGAGATAGGTTACTTCGATGAAGATTTTTTTGCATATCTTGAGGATGTAGATTTAGGTTTGAGAGCGCTCATGAGGGGATATAAAAATTTATATTATCCTTACATAAGCGTATTGCATGTTGGAAGTGCGACAACAGGAGGAAAATATAACGATATTACTATCAGACTTACAGCAAGAAACTCGATATATGTTATATACAAAAATCTTCCCTTACCCCTTTTAATAATTAATTTTCCCTTTATTTTATTGGGATACTTAATCAAATTTATATTCTTTGCTAAAAAAGGAAAAGGAAAAATTTACATAAGTGGAGTTCTTGAAGGACTAAAAAATTTGCCCAAATTTAAAGAAAAAAGAAGAGAAAATATGAGAAAAAAGAAAATTTCTAACATAAAGCTTGAATGGATTCTTATTAAAGCTACATTTGAATATTTTCACCAATATATAAAAAGAGCATTTTACACTTTAAGAGGTGCAAAGAAATGATACTAATCACAGGTTCCAAAGGCCAACTTGGAAGCGAATTTATAAAGCAGTTTGAAAATAAATATAATGTGAAAGGTATTGACATTGAACAAGTTGATATTACTGATCTTGACAGTACAGTTAGTTATATTTCAGCCACAAAGCCCAACATCATCATCCACTGTGCGGCTTACACCAATGTAGATGGGTGTGAGAGTGACAAAGACACTGCTTTTAAAGTAAATGCCATTGGGACACGAAATGTTGCAATGGCTGCAGAAAAAGTTGGTGCAAAGCTTGTATATATATCTACCGATTATGTATTTGACGGTGAAAAAGAGAAGCCATATAATGAATTTGATAGACCAAATCCGATAAGCATATATGGCCTTTCTAAGCTTGCGGGAGAGGAATTTGTAAAAACTTTTTGTAGCAGATATTTTATAGTGAGGATTGCCTGGCTGTATGGTGAAAATGGTAACAACTTTGTAAAAACAATTGTAAAACTTGCTAAAGAAAAAGGCGAGATTGATGTTGTTAATGATCAGAGAGGCAATCCCACATTTACCAAAGATGTTGTTCAAGCTGTAGAAGTAATAATGAACTCAGAGAAATATGGAACATACCATGTAACAAATGAAGGCATAACTTCTTGGTACGATTTTGCATATAAGATTGTAAGCACGTTTGGGATAGACTGCAAAGTCAATCCAACTACAAGTGATAAATTTATTCGCCCGGCAAAACGTCCTAAGAACTCAGCACTTGACAAGATGATGTTAAGACTTGAATTTGGATATAAAATGAGACATTGGGAAGAGGCTTTTGAAGAGTTTGCTATGCTGATGAAAGGAAGAATATAGATGGATTTGTCTATAATTATAGTTAATTACAATACCAGGAATTTGCTCAGAAAAACTCTTGAGTCAATATATAAGAATCCTACCTATAGAGAATTTGAAATAATTGTGGTAGACAATGCATCAAGTGATGGCAGCCAAGAGATGGTAAAAAAAGAGTTTCCAAATGTTATTTTGATTAAAAATAAACAAAATTTAGGATTTGCCAAAGCCAACAATATAGGGATAAGAATTGCAAAGGGAAAGTACATATTGCTTTTAAATTCAGATACAGAAGTTTTAAGGGGTACACTTGATAGTTGTATAGATTTTTTGGAGAAAGATGAAGCTAAAGAAATTGGAATTCTTGGATGTAAAGTGGTGCTTCCAGATGGCAAGCTTGATTTAGCATGTAGAAGAGGGTTTCCTACTCCTAAGAATTCGTTTTTTAAGATATTTGGGCTTGCGAAGCTGTTTCCTAAAAGTCGATTTTTTGCAGGTTACAATCTTACATATCTTGATGAAAATCAATCTTATGAAGTTGATTCAGTTGTTGGGGCGTTTATGTTAATAAGGCGCGAAGTTATAGATAAAATAGGTTTACTTGATGAGGATTATTTCATGTTTGGCGAGGACATAGATTTTTGTTTTAGAGCCAAACAAAATGGATTTAAAGTTTACTACTATGCTGATGCAAAAATCATTCATCACAAAAGAGGTTCTGGCAGGAATTTGAAGGTTTTGTCAGCTTTTTATGACTCAATGTGGATATTTTATAAAAAACATTACTACAACAGATACCCAAAAACCTTAGCCTTATTAATATTTATAACAATTAAGTTGATTAAATCATTAAAGCTTGCCCATGCGAAAGTACGGAACTTTCCTATTAGAAAGGGAAAAAAACCATGCATAGCCTAAAGAGTTTATATGCAAACCTTAATAAAGTTTTTGACGTAATAGGGGTTTTTCTGGCTTTCTTTATTGCGTGGTTTATAAAGTTTGAAAGTAATTTGTTTCCCAAAGTGGGCCATTTAGATGTTGAGAATTACTTGCTGATATTAGCTATATTTTTGCCATCTTATTTTTTGTTAGCTTTTATTTCAAGAGTTTATCAGCCAGCAACGAAAAAATCAGCGTTAAAAGTGACACTCAACCTTTTCAGAGCAAATATAATCTCGTTAGCGGTTGTTGTTATAATTTTTTACATTATTAAACAAGTTGATTATTCAAGAATTTTTTTGGCATTGTTTATATTGATGAACTTTGCCTTAAGCTTAATTAATCGTTATATTTTAAAACTGCTATTAATTTCAAATAAAAATAGATTTATCCAACAAGAAAATATTCTTATCATAGGAGAAAGTGATTTATCAAAAAATTTGATTCATAAAATTCAATCCTCACCTTATGTTGAGTATAATATGATTGGCATTATTGATGATTACTCAAAGAGTGCGCTTGCTAAGATCTCTGAACTTGAAAATGTCATAAAGATGCATCATGTAGATGAGATAATCATTGCTTTGAGGCTTGAGGAATATAAAAAGCTTCCCTCGATAATAAACATCTGTGAGAAATATGGCATAAGAACATATATTATTCCTGACTATTTGCGATATATTCCGTCAAAAGCTCAAATCGAGGAGTTTGAAGGAATTCCTTTGATAAACATACGCTATTCTCCACTTGATGAGTGGACAAACAGGTTTATAAAAAGGAGCTTTGATATTGTTGTCTCTCTAATTGGATTAATCTTGTGCTTTCCTTTATTCATAATCATAGCAATTTTGATAAAATTAACATCAAAAGGGCCAATTTTGTTTACCCAGGAAAGAGTAGGCTATAACAGGCGCGTTTTCAAAATGCACAAGTTCAGAACCATGTATGTTCAAGACCCTGATGAAGAGAAAATAAGATGGACAACAAAAGATGATCCAAGAAGAACACCAATTGGCAAGATTTTAAGAAGGCTTTCTTTAGATGAGCTTCCGCAGCTATGGGATGTTCTTGTTGGCAATATGAGCCTTGTTGGACCAAGGCCAGAAAGACCATATTTTGTTGAAAAGTTTAAAGAAGAAATTCCGAAATATATGATAAAGCACCGTGTGCGTCCAGGAATTACTGGCTGGGCTCAGATTCATGGACTCAGAGGAGATACTTCAATTGAGGAGAGAATAAAATATGATATCTGGTACATAGAAAATTGGTCTTTCTGGCTTGATATAAAAATAATTCTGGCAACCATCTTTGGTGGCAAGTTTATGGAGAATGCGTACTGAACTCTAATTAGTAGTTGGTTGAATTTCTATAATGTTATTTGATAGAATTTATAGAGGAAAATATTTTGGAGGTTATTTACTTATGTCAGAAAGAGAAATGTTAGAAAAGATTATCTTGGGCATTGAGGAACTAAAAAACGATGTAAAAGAGGTAAAAGTTAGGCTTGACAGAGTAGAAGAAAGGCTTGACAGAGTTGAAGAAAGGCTTGACAAAGTGGAAGAGAGGCTTGATAAGCTTGAAGTGAGACTTAGCAGTCTTGAAGATGGTTTTGGCAGGCTTGAGAAAAGGGTTAGTGACCTTGAACAGAAAGTATATGCCTTAGAAAATGAAATTTCTACTGTCAAAAATGATATCAGAAATATGCAGACAGAAATGCAAAGTTTAAAACAGGCTATATTAGAAAATACAGGTTGTATAGATACACTTTTCAATGCTTTTGGAGGAGTTATACAATTTAAAGCAGATATAGAGAATTTTAGGAGTGACGTAAATAAATTCAAAAATGAAACCTCAACTAAAATAGAAAATCTTGTTGAAGTTACCAATAAAATAAAAGAAGAGTATGGCAGACATGATATTGATCTTAGAATTATGAAAGAAAAAATAGGAATTTTGATATAAATTACATAATAATGAATTTTTGTATTTTACTAAAAAAGGGGCAATCCAAGGTTAAGTGCCCCTTTTAATTATTTTCCAAGCAAGTTTTTATAGTACTCTTCAAAATATCCGTAAGTCTCATCATCAAATAAACAAAACACAACCTTTTCAATGCTTGTCTTTATACTGCTTAGAAAATCAACAGCAGTATCAATCAAAATCTTTGCGCATCTGTCCTTCGGAAATCCGAATATGCCGCTTGATACAGCAGGAAATGCAATGCTTTTTAGGTTATAAAGATGAGCAAGGTAGAGACTATTGTAAATTGCCATAGATAGCTTTTCATCCTCATTGCCTTCACCGTAAATTGGACCGACTGTATGTATTACAAACTTGCAAGGCAGCCTATATGCATTTGTAATAACAGCATGGCCTGTTGGAAGCATTCCAATCTTTTTTATAATCTCATCAGACTCTTTTTGAATCTCAATGCCACCTGCTTTTACAATTGCAAGAGCAACCCCACCACCGTGGCGCAGGTGGCTGTTTGCTGCATTTACAATTACATCAACATTTTCTTTTGTGATATCGCCTTTTTTGATAGCGATTTTTTGGAAAATTTCTTTCGTAGACAATTTATTTTCACCCCAAACTTTAAGAATTTTTCTGTTGAGTTGGCTGCTGAGCTTTGTTTTTGCTTAAAATTTCGTCAAACACAGTTTTTGTGTCAATGCCAAATTTTTCTAAAGAAGAAAGAATGCTCAGGCAAACGGTAACTTGGGTAAAAAGGCTTGCAGCAAGTAATTTTCCGCAATCAGTGGTTGGGAAAGAGCAATATTCTTCTAAATATCTTTTTATATCTTGAGATACACTATCGTAAACTTGAACAAGCTCGTCAAACGATTTTTTTTCGGGAAAAATCTTTATAGGAGGCTTTTTCTTTTTAAAAAGAATTAGAGGTACTACTTTATTATAAGTTATTATAAGTCCCATGCCAGCCAAAAGTCCAGAGATTAAGATTAAACTGACCTTCAAGCAATCACGTCCTTTCAAAAATTATTATACATCAAATTTATAAAACGTATCAAAGTTTTAAATGTTACATTTAATTTACTTTCACCCCCTTTTCCTTTGGTATTTCATTTACTTACGGCTTTTTATACCCTGATTGGTTTTACAGGCATTGTTGTTCTGCCGTTTAGGACAAACCTGTCGTGCTGAAAAAGGGATTTGAACAGGAAGGGAAGGTCGTAAAACTTTCTTTGAAAATGAGGCTTATCTTTGTAGTGATGTAAGTAAAAAGGTTTTTTTGATTCTTGTACATATTCAATGAGCCATTCATCACAGACTGTTCTTACTCTAACAAGATTTGAATGTATCTCATAACACTTAAAGCCATATTCTTGAGCCAGCCTTGTTGCCTCTTGAAAAAGCCAACCATTCTGGCTCAAAGCTGTAATCACACTCCATTATCAGAATTATATTTTCTTAATTAGCTCTATTTTCTTTTCAATCTGCATGCAAAATATAATTATATTCTTCACCAGAATTTTTCAAAGGCCAATTTTTATGCGAAGTTAGTAAAACTATTCTTAAACCAGTTTTTCAAAATAGCAGCTTATAACTTCTTAAAAAAACCATTTGAAAAAGAGAAAAACAGAGATAAAAAGAGAAAATTGAAGAAAACATAAGAAAACATCAAGTTTTCCCTGAAAAAATCGCGATTTTGGAAAAAAAAAAAAGAGATTGACATGCTTATAAAAGGAATAGTAAAATTTTGCATGTAACTGATTTGCCAGAACAGGGTTAATTTAAATGAAAAGCTAATAAGATAAGCAAAGATATGCAAATGACCAGTTAAGAAAAAAGCAGAATGAAGAGGGGCAACAACCCTCTTTGTAAAACCTTTGGCGCCAATGGGGTAGAGGGGTTGCAATAAAAAACAAAGAAGATGGAGGGGTGTGTGAGCATGTTTAAAAAAGCTTTGAGTATTTTGTTAATTTTTGCGTGTGTACTTAGTTTTAGTGTAGTATTTGCAGATGAGGTGCAGCCAGATGTAGGTAGTTCAGCAACATCGGCTTTGATTCAGGCAGGGCAAACTGTAAATAGTAGTGTTTATAATGATTTAACAAAATATAACTATATTCCAATTCCAATAATGATACCTCAAGTTGAAGTTTTTATAGACAAAATAAAGACAGTATCTTTTCAAGATCCTTGGATTCCAGCAGGAGGACATGTAAATGTTAGCAATAAGCCTATGATATATACATTTACTATTTCTCGGACTTTTTCAATAGAAAACGACTCTGATATTAGTTTTGATTGGAAGCAAATTTCGGCTAAATTTGGAATTAAAGTGTCAGGAACAGTTGAGATCAAAAAAGAAATTAAGGTAGACATAAAACCAAATGAACAAATATTTATAGATATTGCACCTATAGGAAAAAATCATTATTTTAAAATAACAAAAGTTTACAAAAAATTTATTTACAGTTTACCAAATACTTCAGAGTGTAATGGGAATTGGATAATTGAAAAAGTAGAACAAGGAACGGCGTGGATAAAAGAGCCACAAGATTTTATTACAAGAACAAGAAGTAATTAGTATAAATCCTATAAAGAGAGGACTGTTATATAAAAGACAGTCCTCTCTTTTGACTATAGTAGTTTGCAATAAATGGTTAAAGATTAGAAACAGATGAGGAGATGATTAAGCTTATGAAAAGCTTTCTTGTGAAAAGAATTGTTTTGTTAATATTTTTTTTATTTTTTCTTGTTAATGTTTTTGTATCTGCAAAAGACGAAAGTATTCATGAAAAAATTTATTTTTTCAACTTATATAGTAACAGCATATATTTTTTAAGAACTGTGGCAAATATCCAAGGAGATGCTTTTTGGGGAGTTGATATAAAGGATAGTATAAAAGGAAAGTATACAAGTAAATTTCAATATCCTGATATTGAAATTGCAATTGTTTGTTCACAAAGGCTATTTAATGGTTTAAGATTTATTAGTTTAAAAACAGAAGACGGAAAAGAGTTTAAGATTAGAGATGTAAAACTTTTGGTTAAAAAGCCTTTTGTTAATTCAGCAAATTATTATTTATTTGCAATTTATTTACCATCAAATGAAATACCTAAAGGTACTTTTATATTTGAGAAGTTAAAATGCTCAATCAAAGGGAAAATTTACGAAGTAAATGCTCTTAAATGTTATGTAGACGTACAAAAAGCAAAAACATATGATTGGAAAATGACGGAACTAAGAAGTGGGCTCAGATTCAATGAAAAAGGGGAAAGTTTAGAAGATGTATTGTCTGATGATAGAAAAAAATATATTGGAGACGAAACCATTTGTACTATTAAAAACGTAAGTAGCAAAAAAATAAAAATTTTAAAGATAGAAGTACCTGAAGAAGTATATCCTTCTGTTTCTGTGTCAGTACTTTCAAATAAATCATTGATTAAACCTGATGAAGAAATAAAGATAAGAATTTTTGTTCCAAAGGAATATGCTCAAGAATACCATATAATCACTGTATCTCCAAAAATAGTTTATAAGTATGAAGATGATAACAAAAGTTATAGAGTGAGTCACCCATTATCTTTTACTGATAATAAAACGCCAGTTTATCCGATTGAAAAACCGCAGTGTTTTTTTATGAAAGCCTGTAGAATAAATGTACATTGAAAAAAGTTAAAAGTGAATAAGTACTTTGGAGGTATTAAAATGATAGAAAAAATAAAAGGGAAATTTTCAGAGAATACATGGAATGCAACAATTGTTGGTATAGTAATATTCTGTTTATTTGCATTTAGAAGAGCAGATACGTACATAAATAACTATATTGGGAAATTGTCATTTTTCAATTCAAGTCAAAATGTTTCTTTAGTGTACTTGAATAAATTATTGATTGCTCTTATTAGTTATCTTCCATTTACTTTTTTTACTTTTTTGATACTTGGCTTAATGTTATTATTTACTGCAGGAAAACACAAATTAATACAATTATCAATAGAAATATATAATAGATACAAAACAAAATACTTTTTATTTCTTTTACTTGAAGGCTTTTTTGGAGTAATTATATTGTGTTACAGTGTAATTTTATTTCCAATGCAAAAAAGTATAAAAATTGATTTAGTTAATTATCAACTTACTTCCTCATGGATGAAAGAAAGTGGTTGTTTAAATGTTTTTTATTTTATAGGTATTTTTATATTTGCTTTTATTGAAGAGACAATTTATAGAGTAGTAATTTACCATGTTTTTTCTTCGGTTACATTTAGAGTGTTTTCAGCGATTCTAACCTCAACTTTATTTGCCTTTTATCATGATTATTCAATTTATAATGGTATATTTATTATAAGAAATATTATAACTTCATTATTTCTCATATATGCTTTAGAAAAAACTAAAAGTATATGGTGGTCAGTTGGGGCTCATTTTGGATTAAATGCATTTTTATTTGATGTAGTTACAACAGTAGAGGAACAAAAAAAGCTTGCTATAGCCATAATATTTGTATTTTTGCTATACATGGTACTGGATTATTTAATCATTAAATATTTCAAAAGAAGGGAAGTTGACAATACTAATAACAAAAAGATTACAAAGTCTTTAGAAAAAAGTGTTGATATACGGTGATTAAAAAATATTAATGACAAGAAATAAATTAGTTTAATAGAAAACAAAAAGAGGTTTTTCAATGAAAAAAGGATTAAGAATTTTCCTGGTATTTTTTACATTATTATTAGTAACCATTTTAACTATTAAAATGATGTCGTCAAAATCTTTGAAAACTGAAAGCAGAAATGTTAAAGAATATGCCGAAGTAGTTCCTTTTGAATTAAATAGTTTGTCGAAGCGGGAGCAATTGCTGTTTGATATTCTCAATTGTGAAGAGAAAAAGTCATTTAAGATCTATCTAAATAAACTGAGGTCTCAGCATTTAATAGTTTGGACTGAGGAATATGCCAATGGTAAAAAATGGGTGGGATAATTATGAGTAAAATAGTAAAGGATTCAAATGAAATTGAGGCAGGGATTTTAAATTTAAAAAATGATAGATATATTATGTATAGATATAGGTTGTTGAATAAAAGAAATTAACATAAAAGATAATAAATAGATATATAAAAAACCATCCTCCTTGAGATAAAATTATAGGAAGAGAAGACAAAAAACACATAACAAAGGAGGATGGTAATGACTAATTTTATTAAAACACAAAATCAAAAATTTTTAAAGATACTTATGACAGTTGAGAAAGTAATAAAAGCCATGGGATTAAAGATAAAAAGCAGCAGAAGTAAAAGACCAAAGAAGTTTAAGTTAAGCCATATAATAGCTTGTTTTGTTTACAAAGTCAAAAACAAGATAAACAGCTTCAGGGAATTAGAATACAAGATAAACGAAGATGAAGAATTTAAAAAAGCTATAGGGATAGAGAAGAGCTTTTGACATTTCATATTTTTCGAAATGGGCAAAGGTAATTGAAGAAGAATATATAGAAGAAATAGCAAGAATTTTAGCAAGAAGAATAGAACCGCAGACAAAAATTTGTGCTATAGATTCTACCCCTTTGAGAAGTTCGAGGGGTGACAAAGAAGCAGGAACAGGAGTATGTATTAGTTTAGGTTTTTACAATGGATATAAATTACATGTAATAGCAACAATTGGAGATGAGGTTATACCAATAGTATGGTGGTTGACACGTGCAAATGTCCATGACAGTAGAGTAGTAGAACTTTTGTATTGATCTAAGATATTTGGCTTGATGTGATATTAGCGGATGCAGGTTATGATTGTGTAAAGTGCTTTGAGGTGGCAGATAAACTTGAGATAAAGTTTGTAGCGGCGGTAAATAAGAGAAATAGTAAGGATTTCGGTAATGTAAAAAATATTTTGAGGATAAAGAATATAGAATTTTTAGGAAGTGAAGAAGGGCAAAGGTTGTATAAGCAAAGGACAAAAATTGAAAGATTATTTGGGAAATTAGAAGGAGAATACAATTTAGAACAAGTAAGGTTAAGAGGTTTTAGAACATATAAGAGGCATGTAGAGGTGAATAATGATTACTTATTTGATAGAGGTCTATATTCAAAAAATTGAAAACTGCAAATTTTCTTTTAAAAACACGAGGAATAATTTATAGTTCTATATAATAACATTAATGGTATAATTATTTATTCAACAACTTATTATGTATAGATATTATGTATAGAATAGAATTGATAGAAACGGTACTTCAAGAATTGAACCAATAAAAATATTAGCATTGTCAAGAAAAGACGACAGAATAATAACTGCATCAACAGCAAAGGTTAAAAATGACCAATCCTTTGATTTGCTTTTGATGGTTGAAGGGGCAAAAAATAAAAACAGCAGTCTGGTAATAACTGAATTTAATTATCTTGAATGTGATAGTAAATATTTAGAACAGCTTGCCAAAAAGTATATGCATGTTTTTATTGTAGCAGCAAAGTTAACTAATAAGTTGAAATAGCAAAAATCCAAATAAAAACTTTTAAATAAGACTAAACTGAATTTGATGTTTTTAGGTAATAAAATTATAAAATTGTGAGACATCTGAGTACCTTACTAAAAATATATTTTCATTTAAAAACAGCAAAAAAACAGAGGTAAAAAGAGAAAATTGAAGAAAACATAAGAAAACATCAAGTTTTCCCTGAAAAAATCGCGATTTTGGAAAAAAAAGAGATTGACATGCTTATAAAAGGAATAGTAAAATTTTGCATGTAACTGAGTTGCCAGAACAGGGTTAATTTAAATGAAAAGCTAATAAGATAAGCAAAGATATGCAAATGACCAGTTAAGAAAAAAGCAGAATGAAGAGGGGCAACAACCCTCTTTGTAAAACCTTTGGCGCCAATGGGGTAGAGGGGTTGCAATAAAAAACAAAGAAGATGGAGGGGTGTGTGAGCATGTTTAAAAAAGCTTTGAGTATTTTGTTAATTTTTGCGTGTGTACTTAGTTTTAGTGTAGTATTTGCAGATGAGGTGCAGTCAAGTGGTAGCTCTTCGACGTCATCGGTGGTTTCACAAATAAAACAGGCAACAATGGGCGAAACTGTGGGTGACAGTGTTTATGATATTACACAATATAAGTGGTTTTGGGATTCAATTAAAGTTGTAAGAACGAAGACAGTTTCTTTTCGAGACCCTTGGAAACGTATTTTCTCTTACAGAAATGATACGCCTAATGAAGTAACAGTAACAATAACCCAGACATATACAGTTACAAATTCATGGGGTGGTAATGTTACGCTTTCACCGCAAGTAATTCAAGCACAATTAGGGGTGAATGTTAGTGCTTCCGTGACAAGAACATATACAAATACAGTGGCAATACCACCTAACACAACATTTTATCTTGAAGCTGCAGGTGAAGGAAGCAATATTTATTATGATGTATATATCCCGCATGCATTTGATTCTGGTTACGACTATGTAGGTTCTGGATGGGTTAAAAACTATACAGGTATTGCATTTTGGGGACATTATTAATTATTAATCTTTGAATTGTAAACCTTTAAATGCTATTCAATAAGGGCTGCTGAGCAAAAAAATAAGCAGCCCTTATTTAAAAATACAAGTAAACAGAGAGAGGAGATTAAATAAATGATGAATTTTTTTTTAAAACAAAGAATAACACTTTTCATTTTCACAATTCTGTTTTTAATCAACATAACAATATCATCTATAAAAGGCATTGCTTCTGAAAAAGTGGTTTTCTTCCATTTAGGTAAAGATAAAGCATATATATTGAAAACCATAGCTAATATTCGGGGAGATATAGAATCAATTGTAAAGAGTGGATACATTCCTTTGGGAACAGAGAGTATGCAAACAGTTTCAAAAGGTAGATATGAGTATCCAAGCTTGAGAGTTGGTGTTGTGGCAACAGAAGAGATTATAAAAAAACTTAAGTTCACAATGTTAGAGGGTGCAAATAATAGTAAGGTTAAGATAAATAAAGTTCAAATTGAATCAAAGAAACCGTTTATAATAGGTGGTTTTAATTATTATCTTTTTAACCTTTATTTATCAGTAGATGATCTACAGAAAGGGATTTATATATTTAACAAACTTAAATATACATTAAATGGGAAAACAGAAGGAAAAGAAATTTTGTGCTATGTAGAAGTTACCAAAGAGAGTGACAATTATGATTTTTTATGGGTTGGGGGTTATCAACAACAAAAATTTGTAGCTAATCAAAGTGTGGAAGAGATAATAAATAATAGAGAGAAGGGGTACTTAGGTGAAGAATGGGATTATGTTTTTGAAAATGCCACAGATAAAAATCTAAAGGTGATAAAAATAGATGTGCCTTCTAAAATATATCCTACAGTTAAAATTCAAATGACAGACAATATACCTTCAGGTGGATATTTACTAAAACCAAAAGAGAAAATAGAGTTTAAAATTTTCATACCTAAGAATTACCCTGAAGTTTATCATGTTTTAACATTATCTCCCAGAATACTCTACCAAAAAGAAAATGAAAAATACTTGAAAATAGCTTATCCTGATACCTCGACAGGGATAGATTGTTACAAAGCAATTGACAACCCTGAAAATTTAACAAAAAAAGTTGCTAAATGAAGGTTAACAAATTATAGATGATAACAGATAAAGAGAAGTGTTTAAAATCAATTTGAAAGGAGACAAATTATATGTTAGAAAATGGAATAAAATTAAAAAACAAAATCGCGCAAAATGTTTTAATAATTATTATTGCTATTATTGCGGGTATTGCTTTAATAATATGTCAGATTATTAACAGACAATATATAGAAAAATTTCTAAGAGAACTTTTGAGAGTACCATCAATTATTGGTGGTCCTGATATAACCACAAATTTTAAGGTTACTGTAGATGAATTCTTGGGTTACATTTTTAATTTTTTGATGGCTTTTATCATATTAAGTTTAACTGTAGTCTTTTATAAAAGGAAAGAGGGGCTAAAAGATTTTTATAACGATTTAACAAAAATTTATAAGACTAAATTTTTCTTTCTTCTTTTTTTAGAAGGTATAGTTATAACGTTGGTTCTAACCTATATTGTAGTGATGTTTCCTATAAAAAGCGATATAAAGGTAAACTTAAGCAAATTGCAACTTTATATTATGTGGGCTAAAGGCAGTGCATATGCAAATATTTTTTGGCTAATACAAATGCTTATAACAGCAATAATGGAAGAGTCAATTTTCAGAGGAATAATTTATAAAGGATTTTCAAAAATAACGACAAAGTTATGGTCAGCAATGATTACATCTATAATTTTTGCTCTTTACCACATATACCCTTTCGAAACAGGAGTTTTAATGCTAAGAAATGTAATAATTTCACTTCTGCTTATTTACATGCTGGAAAAAACTAAAACAATATGGTGGTCAGTTGGTATACATTTTGGTTTTAATGCCTTATTATTTGAGGAAGTATCTTCAAAAGAAGGTCATATTCAATTGGCATTTGGAATTATAATAGTATTTTCAGCTTATATAATTTTGGATTATTTAATTCAACAATATTACAGTAAAAGAGATCAAAAAGATGATATATTAGGAAGTGAATTAAAAGATAAAGAAAAGGAAGAAGAAAGCGCAGTGGAATATTTAAGTTAATATTTGAGAATATAAGCAAAGTGGAGGTCACAACAGTTGAAAATAACAATGCAAAAAGGTATAATTTTGACCAGGTGATATTGAATGTTGCTAAGTGTGCAAAAAGTTAAAGAGATATATTCTATCTGCCGAAGAACACTAATAAACTGGGAGAAGGAAGGGTTAATAACACCTCTCAGGACACCGAAGGGAAGGAGAAGGTATAAAAAAGAAGACATAGAAAAACTACTTGGCATGATAAAGGAAAAACCAAAACCAACCGTTGTTTTGTATGCAAGAGTCTCCACTAAAAAGCAAGAAGAGTACCTTAAAAACCAAATTAGAAGACTTGAGGAATACGCAAAGTCTCAAGGTTGGCAGTATGAAGTTATATCTGAAATAGCCAGCAAAGTAGATGAAAACAGGAGAGGACTATTAAAACTTTTGAACAAAATCAAAAGAGGAGAAGTTACAAAATTGGATTTAAATATCTTAAGTTTTTCATGGAGAGCTTTGGGGTAGAACTGGTAGTGTTAAATGGCAGAGAAAATGAAGAAGATATAAACAGAGAACTGGCAGAGGACTTAATAGCGATAGTAACATCTTTTGCAGCGAGGATTTATGGACAAAGAGGTGCTAAAAGACATGGTAACAGTTCAGGCGAAGTTAGTGTTCGATAGAGAGGAAGACAAAAAGGCAGTATTAGATCTTATGAGAAGATGGTCCTCTTGTATGAGGTATGCATATAAGAGACTACTGGAAAGGCATAAAAGGAATGAACTCAAAAGAGAGCTGCAAGGAATTTTTAATCTTAATTCCCGATACGTTGATGATGCAATAATGAAAGCAAACAGTGTTTTAAACTCATGCAAAGAAAGAGGAGAAAATCCTGAAAAGGTCATTTTTGGTGGTAGGCAACTTTTTGAAAAACTAAAGAGGCGGCACATAAACGGCAAGGTATATAGGAAACTTCAACGAGAGTGGCAGGAGAAAAGGAAGGGGAATCTGTACTCAAGAGGAGACAGGAGCAAAAAGGGGAATCTCAATACAAGGATTGAGATAGACGGGAACTTCACAAAACTCAGGATTAACGTAGGAAAAAGAGAGTACGTATATGCGACGATACAAGCTGGATGGAAGATGAAAGGTAAGACATACATGGATAGGAACCTACTGCTACAAGCAATAAGCAGCTCTAGGGGACCTTATTCTGTAGAACTGAAACTCAAAAACGGTGTAGTATATGCCTACTTCACCGTTGAAGAAGTTTTCCCCAAGCCTGCGATAACGAGAGCAAATGGAGTTATAGGGATAGACACTAACGCATATCCAAAGAATGTTGCATGGGTAGAAACAGATGAGCACGGACAGTTTCTGGGATATGGCAGAATACCACTTGAGAAGCTTGAGAGTGGAAGCTCAAGCAAGAGAGAGTATTACAGGTGGCAGTATGCACACATGATAGTACAAATGGCGAAAGAGAAGCAAAAAGCGATAGTGATTGAGAACCTTAGCATACAGGACAGGGGCAGAAGAGGCGACTTTTCAGGTAGAAAATCAAGACGGATAAGGCACTATTTTGGGTACAGGTCACTTTTGGAGAAGGTAAAACTTCTGGCAAAGCGTGAAGGGATAGAGGTTATAGAAGTAGACCCGGCGTATACTTCTGTGATAGGGATGTTGAAGTATGCACCGCAGTATATGGTAAGCAAGGATATTGCGGCAGCGTATGTAATAGCGCGAAGAGGACTTGGCTTGAGAGAAAGGATACCGCACAATTATATGCTGCTTCTTAGTAGGCTTGATGTAAACAACCTGGAAGAGCTAAAAGAGTATGTAAGGAAGGTAGTCAAGAACAAACATCTGAGGAAAAAACAACTCAAAACGATAGATAGAGCGATAAAGTTTTTACAAAGCTCTGGGAGTGAGCCAGGGAGGCTATCCGTGCCTCTGGATGGAACAAGCGCGGGTAGTCGTGGCAAAAAACACAATCCCTGGCAAGTTCTTAGGGTAGCGGTGGTAACGCCACTCTCCCCTGACAGAGTCCTGCGTGATATGTCTGTCTTGAAATCGCTTTTGATTTCAGGGCAAGTGGGGAAGACCTGTAAGGGCGTAAGTTCCTGTTTCTTGGGGCAGGGGCTATGGCTTTCCCAAATACCGCCTGCTGGGGCTGGGAAAGCCTGAAAGGCGGACTACAAATACCCCAGCCGCCAATACTGTGCAATTTTGCACAGTTTGGTTGACCAGGAAGGAGATTGAATTCAAAGAAAGCTTTTAGACTGCTATCATGGGTAGTGATAATATCTTTTGTATTGGGTTTTATAAACCCAGCTGTTTTTGCAAAAGGTTTTAAAGACACATCAAATCACTGGGCAAAAGATGTAATTGAGAGATGGGCAAATACATACAATGTGGCAAATGGTTATTCTGATGGCACTTTTAAACCCTCAAATGCTATTACAAGGGCTGAATTTGCTCAGCTTGTGAGCAGAGTAATTGGTGAGGCTTTAGTCAGGTCTGAAATTAACTTTAAGGATGTAAAAGAAAATGATTGGTTTTACTCAGCCGTCAAAAATCTTGCTGATTATATAAGTGGGTATCCAGATGGTACATTTAAACCAAAGAACAGTATAACAAGAGAAGAAGCAGCATGTATTTTGGCAAAGGTATTTGGTATTGACAAATCACAGAGCAATGTTCTTTCGAAGTTTTCTGATTATAAACAAGTGTCAGAGTGGGCAAAAGAGTATTTAGCAGCTATGGTTGAAAATGGATATATTAATGGCTATAAAGATAAAACATTAAGACCTAAAAATTACATTACAAAAGCTGAGGCACTGACTATTTTAGATAACATTGTTGGGCTTTTGTTATCAAAAAAGGGTATGTATGTAGGAAGAGAAGTCAAGGGAAATTTAATTATAAGTGCACCTTATGTTAGTGTGTCAGGATTTAATGTAAGTAAAAATTGCTTGATAACAGAAGGAGTAAAAGATGGAAATGTTACAATTACTAATACGCAGGTAGACGGTAATATCATTGTTCGTGGCGGAGGAGAACACAGTGTCGTTTTGAAAAATGTCAAAGCTTCTGCAGTTATAGTTGTGAACAAACAAGCAGCTACAAAAGTAAATATTAGTGGAAATTCAAAGATAGATAAGGTTGTAATTGAAAAGCCAGCTAATATTTTAGTTGAGAAGACTGCAGAAGTGAACACAGTGGATATCAGAGCTGACAGAACAATTTTTAAGGCAGAAGGCAAAATAGAGAGGATAGCAGTAAATGCAAAAGATGTAAAAGTAAATGATAAGGAGGTCCAGCAAGGCGCTATACTAACAATTACTAATACCAATGAAAATGAGAAAAAGACTCAATCTACAAATACCAATACTTCGCAGGAGTCAACACAAAATGAAACTACGTCTCAAACATCTAATAATACTTCAAGTGTGCAAACAAATACTGGAACATCAACTGGAAATATATCTTCAGGCACTTCAACTGGTGGCTATACAGGTGGAGGAAGTGTATATAGTGGCGGTTCTTCGGGTTCTGGAACAAGTGTCCAATATGGACCTGTAAGTAGAGTAGAGGTTGACAAAGAAACCATCCCTATTGGTCAGAACGTCCAAGTAACAGTTACAGTGAAGGATGCAGCGGGGAATTTATTGCCAAACAAGGTTGTAAGGATTGAAGGACAGGCTGCTTATACAAATTCCTTAGGTAGTGCAACATTTACTTTATCAGTTCAGGATAGCAAAGAAATAGTTATAAATGTAGATGGCAATGACTATTATGGTCTTTTGTACGCAATTAAACCAACTGAAGGAGTTTTGACATTTAAGTTAAAGACGGCAAGTGGTAACTTTTTAAGTGGATTTAATGTGAAACTAGTAAATCAAGCTAAGCAATTTTCTGAGTTAAAGTCTGCCACAGCTGAACAAGTGTCATTCATTGTACCAGCAGTTGATGGATACAAAGCTTTAATATGGTCATATGATAGTCAAAATGGGCTTATATATACCATCTTAGATAATCTGTCAGTTGGAAACGGTATTGTGAGACTTGTTGCAGACACAACATTACCAAATTATGTACAAGCTACACTAGATTTTAGCATAAATAACCAACCCCTCAATAACTATGAGTTTTCAATTATCAATAGCTCAAAATCTAATACTTTTTCAATTGATGATGTAAAGCTAAATATTTCTTCAAATCAGCTTAAAATTACAGCAGATGCGGGCAGTTATTCAATCAAGGTAGCAAAAGATACTCAGGATGGTAAGCTATATTTTATGAGAGATTTTAATCTCCAACAGTCAGGACAAGCTTTTTCATTTAATTTCAGCTCTTTTAAAAGAGTTATATTTAATTTTTCTGGTATTGGCACTTTACAAAAGAGTGTATCTGTAAAATTAAATGGTAGCTGGTTTGAACTCTCCGGGGAAAATGATATATATCTGCAAAGAGGAGTTTATAACCTGGAAGAAGTTTTTATAAAGACATACGATGAGAACAGTAAAGAGGTTGATTATTCATATAAGGTGCCAGCAGGCAGTAGTCCAATTGTAGTTGATGCGACAGGAAGTAACGAAGAGTGCTCTGTGAATGTAGACCTTTCAATAGATAATGTCTCAAGCAGTGTATATGCTACTAATATAGATGGAAATGAATTTGCTTCTATAAAGGCAGGTTCACTTATAGATTTTGTAGTGGTTTTAAAGACGAAAAGTGGGCTGAACTTAGCTTTGTTAAAGCCATCTGAAAAGATGTCAGATACAGCACCATTGTTTAAAGCAAGTGATATTGTGGCATACATATCAAGTGGAAATGTACAGAATAATATTGAACTTCTTTGTACATCGGTAGAAGATAATAATATTTCGCATGTACTCGGATATTTGCCAAGGAATCTTCAAGATGGTACTGTTAGCGTAGAATTTACGGCAGAAATAGGTTTGCTTTATGGAAGCTCTATTACAAGCAGTATTTCGCTTTCTATAGACAATCAAAATGGTGACAGTAGAGGTTATGTATATCCACAAAATACAACTACAAGTGCTGTATACTTTGTATGTGATAAAATTGACAGTGGAGCAAGTGACTTTTTAGCACTTAGTCTTCCGGCAAGTGAAACTTGTGACGTCAATCTTATTGCCAACAAAATATATTTTGAACTCATGACAGAAAGACCGCTTACTTTTGAATACGGATTGAATGGAATGTTTGGACTGAGCTTTAATCTCACCAGTGAAAACCTCTACATGATATGGCCTGTTTATCTTTTCAGCAAAGACGAGGGTCTTACAAGAAGACAAGCTGTTGAACAAAAGTCCTTGCAAATAGTATCTACAGTTGTAGACCAAACTTACAATGACTATGATAAAGTTTTAGGTTTGCATGACTGGCTTGTTTTGCACACCCAGTACGATTTGGAAGGGTATCTTAACAACAACATACCTTATGAGTCACATACAGCTTATGGTGCACTAATTAATGGTATTGCAGTTTGCAACGGTTATGCAACAGCTATGCTTGCGCTTTTAGAGGATGCAGGTATAGACTCAAAAGAGATCTATGGTATGGCAGGTGTAGGTAATTCAAAAGAAGCCCATGCATGGAACATGGTAAGCTTAGAAAATAATTGGTATCATTTAGATGCAACATGGGATGACCCAGACTGGGGCAATTATGTTGAACATGCCTTTTTCAATGTTCCAGATAGTAAAATTGAGTTAACGCATGATTGGGAAAGAAACCTTTATCCTGCTGCTACAGCTATAGATTACAGCTATGGTAACTATTACAATGTAGAAACCATTCCACAGGATGTTTATTACAACGAAGACAATATTGTAACAATAGTTGTCAAAAACTATAAAGGTGAACTACAAGCCAATAAACTTATTACAATAACGAAATTTAACCAAGCAGGAGTTGAAGATATTGTATTTACTGGCTATACTTCTGCTGATGGTACAATAACATTCAATTTAAAGCCTACTGAGATGATATCTTACCAGATTTATATAACCTCTTTTATGGAAGACAAAGGATACATTAAAGTTGTTGAAAAACTGAAGCCGGTGACATTAAGTTTAAATATTGACAATCAACCAATTGATGAATTTTATATCTCAGATGGTTTGAACTTCTTGAAAGTCACGGGTGGTCAGCGACAGGTTGGACTTAGCAGGTGGCGCGAGAATGATCTAATTTTCTATGGTTTAGGTTTTGTAATAAAGAAAAGTTTAACATTTGACAGCTATGACCCGATCCAACTTACAGTTTGTAACGATGCATACGATTCTTATGTACTTTTAAGTGTGTATAACAGTGCTTATGCAGTTGTCGGTGCAGACGTTTATGTGATTGACAAAGATACCTTCAAGGAGCTGTTTGTAGGCAGCACAGACTCAGAAGGAAATCTTCCGCTTGTTCTTACAAACGGAGAATACATTTTAAAAGTTGCTAATTATAATTCAGAAACAAATTCTCAAGATTTTTACTATTCGATTTTACAGGTAACACAAGATAGTGTAACTTCAATTGATTTGTCTCAGTTTAATCAGATTCAATATATACCAGGATTTACCGAAGGCGGCGTTGGAATGGGAGACAAGCTGTTACTTGGTTTCGACTTTGACTATGATGGAAAATTTGTTGTGTCATCGATGGGGCACTCGAGAAAGGCTTATTTTGCACCGGGTGATTATGGTTGGGTATGGATTTTGGCCCATAACCCGTATGATATAGAAGATAATGTTGCTACATCATTAGTGTATAAACCTTTGCAAAAACTAATTATTCCAGAAGGTACGCTTCAGCAATATACTGTTGATTTGAGAGTTGACAGAAGCAAAATAGTCTTGAACTGTGAACGTCGACCAGAAGGAAGCTGGGATTTTCTTCCAACAACGCTTGATATGGTATATGAAAAGGATGACATTATAATTGATATTTATATTCCAACCAATAGTCAGAGCTACGTTGTGGGTGGGGATACTGTACCTCAGCAGCTTATAGAAAATAATGGAGATATGCATATTATGTGGATGGGTATTGCTGGCATTTATCCAATTAGAACGTATACTATTTCAAATAGTACTCCATATGAATTGTTTACAGGACATCTTGGTTTTATTGACAATACTAATAGTTGGCGTATAATTGTACTTGATGTAGTAGGTGATCTAAATTCAACATTTAGAATAGTATTACCACTATCACCGTATGACATTGATGTTATTATCGACAAAGAAATTACAATTTACCCACTTACTGCAGGATCAGGTGGTTTGCGAAAAGAGTCATATATTCAAAAGGCTAAGATTTACAATCAAATAATCAACACACAGCTTATTAAAAAAGAGAATAAAAAATAACTGAAAAATGGCTATCCTCTGGACAGGATCAAGAGGATAGCCTTATTTTTGTATTTCAAACAAAATAACCCCATTGATAACCTCATATAAATAAATTAAAATATTAAAGTTAAAATACATATGGCTAAAAAATAAATTAACATAGATTGCCGGAGGTCATCTTAGAAATGGAAAAACAAGTCAAATACATCTTTGTCACAGGCGGGGTAGTGTCCGGGCTTGGCAAAGGAATCACTGCAGCATCAATTGGAAGGCTATTAAAAGCGCGGGGCTTAAAAGTTACCATGCAAAAGTTTGACCCATATATAAACGTTGACCCTGGAACTATGAGTCCTTACCAGCACGGAGAGGTGTTTGTCACAGACGATGGCGCTGAGACAGACTTAGACCTTGGTCACTATGAAAGGTTTATCGATGAGAACCTCACAAAAAACAGCAATGTCACAACAGGAAAGATTTACTGGTCTGTAATCCAAAGGGAGCGACGTGGCGACTTTCTTGGTGGCACTGTACAGGTAATCCCTCACATTACAAATGAAATTAAAGAGAGAATCTACAGGCTTGGTAAGAGCAACTCCACAGATGTTGTTATAACAGAAATTGGTGGGACTGTTGGCGATATTGAAAGCCTTCCGTTTTTAGAGGCTATAAGACAGGTTGCAACAGACATTGGAAAAGAAAATGTTCTGTATGTTCATGTAACTCTTGTTCCTTACCTATCAAAGTCAGGAGAACTTAAAACAAAACCAACACAGCACTCTGTAAAAGAGCTTAGATCAATAGGTATTCAGCCGGATATTATTGTTTGCAGAACAGAAAAGCCACTTTCACAGGAACTTAAGGCAAAGATTGCCTTGTTTTGTAATTTAAAGCCTGAATATGTAATTCAAAATATTGATGCAGAAAGCCTGTATGAAGTGCCTTTGATGCTTGAAAAAGAAGGGCTTGGGGAGATTATATGCGAAAAGCTTGGATTTGTCTGCACAAAACCAGACTTATCTGACTGGATTGAGATAGTGGAAAAAGAAAAAAATCTCAAAAAGAGTGTCAGAATTGCGCTTGTTGGAAAGTATGTTGAGCTTCATGATGCATATCTCTCTGTTGCGGAGGCACTAAAACATGCGGGAATTGCAAATGATAGCTATGTTGAGATTCTATGGACAAACGCAGAGGAAGTCACTTACGACAATGCGCACGAAAAACTTAAAAGTGCAGACGGAATTTTAGTGCCGGGCGGATTTGGTGACAGGGGTATTGAGGGTAAGATTGCAGCCATAAGGTATGCAAGAGAAAACAAAATTCCGTTTTTTGGAATATGCCTTGGAATGCAATGTGCTGTAATTGAGTTTGCAAGAAATGTGCTTGGGCTTGAAAGAGCAAACTCAACAGAGTTTGATGAAGCAACACCATATCCTGTGATTGACATCATGCCAGAGCAAAAGGACGTATTCACAAAAGGCGGCACTATGCGTCTTGGACTTTATCCGTGTAAGCTTGAAGAAGGTACTCTTGCCCACAGAATTTACAACGATGAGCTTGTATATGAAAGGCACAGACACAGGTATGAGTTTAATAATGAATACAAGGAAAAATTCAAGCAAGCCGGCATGGTATTTTCAGGAATATCACCGGACAGAAGGCTTGTAGAGATAATAGAGCTGAAAGACCATCCATGGTTTTTGGGTGTGCAATTTCATCCTGAGTTCAAGTCGCGCCCGCAAAGACCTCATCCAATTTTTACAGATTTTATAAGAGCATCACTTGAGAATAGACAGAAAAAAGAGGGGATTTAATAACTTTTTTAAACCCCTCTTTTTGTTTTGATAACATTCATAATAACCTTATCTTCGTCTTCTTCTTGTATATGTAAGGTCCAAAGTTTTTGGTCGTTGCTGTCTTGGCAGCTCTGAAATGAGGTATATCACAAAAAGATGAATCAAAAATAGCACAAGGTTAAGTCCCACATGTATGTAAATATATAGAGGTCTTTGAAGAATTACCATGTTGGAAGATTCTCTTGCAAATTCTACAAATCCCATCAGATGTATTGAAAAAACCTGTAAAAGCAAAATCATAAAATTTTGAAAATGGGCATTAAACATAAACAGAACAGCAAGGATGCATGATATAACAAAGCCTGGTAAAAGTAGCAAGGTTGATGTTATGTAAAATCTTAAAATAATTGTTATCAAAAATATAGTAATCAAACATATCAGTGACCAGACAAGAAGAAGCATTCCATCATTTGAAAACAGGTTAGTGCCTGCAAAAAAACAAAGGTATATCAAAAGCCAAAGAAATATTTCAAATGCAACATTTCTATTTTCCATAGTATTACAGCTCTTAAAAAGAATTTAAGAGCTTTTACCCTCCTTTTTTAGCATCTTGAAGACTTACTTTTTGAAATTACTCCAAAATCAATTATACATTAAAATATCGAATTAGTGTATAATTAAATTATCAGACTGGTAAAATTGAAAATTTTCATTTAAAAAAAGGGGGATTTTAAATTTCATGTCCAAAGCACATATTCTTGTTGTTGACGATGAAAAACCAATTGTTGATATTATAAAGTTCAATTTAGAAAAAGAAGGATATAAGGTAACAGCGTCATATGACGGTGAGGATGCGTTAAATAGAATAAAAAATGAAAACTTTGACATGGTACTTCTGGATGTGATGCTTCCTAAACTTGACGGGTTTTCTGTATGCAAAAAGGTCCGTGAGTTTTCAGATGTCCCAATTATAATGATAACAGCGAAGGCTGATGAGGTTGACAAGGTTTTGGGGCTGGAGCTTGGGGCAGATGATTACATAACAAAACCGTTTGGTATAAGAGAGCTCATTGCCAGAATTAGAGCAAATTTAAGAAGGACAGCTCAAAGCGCAGCTCAAGATGGAAAGGTATTAAAAGCTGGGAATTTGACTTTGAACCCTGAGACGTTTGAAGTAAAGAAAGACGGCAAAGTTATTGAACTTACCGTAAGAGAATATGAGCTTTTGAAGTTTTTGATGTCGCAAAAGGGTCAGGTATTTTCAAGAGAAGAGCTTTTGGAAAAGGTTTGGGACTATGAATATTATGGAGATGTTAGAACAGTAGATGTTACTGTAAGAAGATTGAGAGAAAAAATAGAAGATAATCCATCAGAACCGAATTTTATTCTTACAAAGAGAGGAATTGGCTACTACTTTAATCCCAATATTTAAAAGTGAGGAGAAAAAATAATACCATGACGAAAAGCATTGAAAGTAGACTTATAATTGTCTTTGGTCTATTGATTTTGATACTCATGTTTATATCCAGCTTTTTTGTCATAGACAGGACAAAAAGTTATTTTTATGATGATATTAAAAATAAGATAGAATTCATGGTGAGTTCATCACTGATAAGGATTTTAGAGGATAAAAGCCTTACACAGCAGAAAATTCAGGAAATAATTGACCAGTCAATGAAGCAGAGTCAGTATGGTTTTATGATACAAAAACTAATTGTGACAGACAACAGAGGAAGACTCTTGGCATCTTTTCCAAGGATGGATATCAGCTTTTATCCTTCGGATGAGATATTGACAAGTCTTGCAGGCTATAAGGTTATTAAACGGGATTCAGAAAACCAGACTATGATTTTTGCTTTTCCTATAAAAAGTGGTAAGTCTGTTGAAAGGTCATTATATTTAGAAGTGTCTTGCCAAAGTATACTTGAAACTGTCACAGACATAAAAAATATTTTATTTATGGCATATGTTATTGGTATGGGTTTTTCACTATTTATTGGATTTTTGTTTGCAAAAACCCTTTCCAATCCGCTAAGGAAACTTACCAGGCAGGCACTTGAGATGGCACAAGGCAATCTTGATGTCAAGATTGAAATTTCCAGTCAGGATGAGATAGGCAAGCTTGCAAGTGCTTTTAAAATAATGGCAACAAATCTGAAAAGGTATATAACAGAGCTTGAGTTTGAAAAACAAAAGCTTGAAAGAATACTTCAGAACATGTCAGATGGTGTTTTGGCTATAAACTCGAGAAATGAGATAATTCATATAAATGAGAGTGCGAAGAGATTTCTCAAAGATGATATTCATGGATTTTTGGACAAAATTCAAGCTCAAAAAAGTTCTGTAGTTTCTCAGCCAATAATTTATGAAGTTGATGGCTATACACTTGAGGTTAGCATAGCATTTTTTGTTGATTCTTTTCAATCAACAGGTATGGTATTTATACTACATGACATAACAGAACAAGCAAAGCTTGACAGGATGCGCAAACAGTTTGTTGCAGATGTCTCACATGAGCTGAGAACACCAATTACCACTATCAAAACTTATTCTGAGACACTTTTAGATGTTGATGATGAAAGTGTTAAAAGAGAGTTTTTGACTGTAATAATAAAAGAATGTGATAGGATGACAAGGCTTATATCTGACCTTTTATACCTCTCAAGGCTTGATAGTGGAGAGAATATACTGAGAATAGAAGAAGTAAATATAAGTGAGCTTGTGAGGTTTGTTTGTGAAAAGATGCGAATTCATGCCAATAAAAAACACCAGAGTCTTTTGTGCAATGTGCAGGAGGATATTATAATAGATGCAGACAGAGACAGACTTGAACAAGTGCTAATAAATCTTATTAACAACGCTATTACTTATGTTCAGGATGGTGGTAGGATAGAAGTTTGTCTTAAAAAAGAAAATGGAAATATTGAACTGACAGTTGAAGACAATGGGCCTGGTATACCTAAGGAGGACCTTCCACGGATATTTGAGAGGTTTTACAGGGTTGACAAGGCAAGGTCACGAAGTCTTGGGGGTAGCGGGCTTGGTCTTTCGATTGCTGATGAAATTGTAAAGGCTCATGGTGGCAGGGTTTTGGTTGAAAGCGAAGAAGGCGTTGGAACAAAGTTTACAGTAGTGCTTCCCTTAAAAGAAAAAGGACAAGTGACTTTGTAATGTGCTTTTAACATGCTTGTAACAAGATTGTAATAATAAAATTGTATAATGTAATTAGGATTATTATATGTAAGTGGTGAAAAAGAAGATGAAAAAGTTTGCATCTATGGCTGTAATAATATTAATCTTATTTAACTTAACCTTGACATATGCATTTGCAGGAGAGACTCTTTCTAAGGCAAAGAATATAAATTCAATTGAGATAGATGGCAGTAAAATTGCATCAACCAGTACCTCCCTTGTGGAGATAGCAGATTACAACAGCAATATTACAACTTCAGCATTTGTGCTGTCTGGAAAGAGTTCAGAAGGTGTTGAAATTAGTATATATACTAAAAAAGACAAGAAAGAGGCATTTACACAGAATAATATTGTTGAAAAGTTTACTGTTGGCAAGTCTGGATATTTTGCAAAGAAGATAAATGTTGATGAGGGAACAACATATATTTTAGTTGTGGCTAAAAAAGACAGTAATATGCAGCTTAGTATGTTGAAAGTGTCATATCAAAAAGAAGAGAGTTTTGGAAGATGGATAGAAAAAGTTATTTCAAACATTATAAATTCGTTTGGTAAATAAAAAAGAGGGTAAGCTAAATGAGGTATAGCAAAAAAGAGTTTTTAAAAAGCATAGTGCTGAGTATACTTGTTATACTCAGCATTTATTTGTATTATAAAATTTATTTTGACTACAAAACAGAAGACATTGTGAAATTAGCTTTAGCATACAAGGAAGAACAATCTCAGCAGCAGCTTTTGAAAAAGGCAAAAGAAATTTTGGTTTCGCCAAAGGAAATGTATTTAAACATTTCAAAAAATATTGCACTCAGGATTTTGAGCAACCAGAACGAATATTTACAAGTTGTCTCAAAGTTTATAGAAGGGATTGAGAGAGGATTTGTCAAAAGAGAGGTAGAAGTGTCCACTAAAAATTTAAATATAGATTTTTTTAAGTCAGGTAGATATTTAATTTTTTGCTATGATTATCCTGTTAACTTGAATGTTTTCTTGTATGAGTTAACAAGAAGAACTACTGACAAAATACCGAAAGGTTTTGAATTTGACAAAATATTTATAAAAGAAGATTCAAATGCAACTATTGTGTATTTTTTTAATTCCCAAAAACAGATTGCGATTTTGCAGAAATTTGACCAGTTTGGTTTTTTGCCACTGGAAAGAGTAATTGAGAAAAACTTATCCATTATATATTCATGGGCAGACGGGCTTGGGTTTACAGAGATAGCCAAAAATGATGTGTTAATACCTATTGAATTTTCTGATATTCAGTTTTCTGAGATAAAGATAAAAGATAGCAGTTTTAAGAAAGAATGGATTGTTCGCAGACTATTTCCAGATACTATTCTTACCAGAAAGAATATTCTTAAAGATGGCGATATTGCAATAACAGACGAAAGAAAGATGTTGGTTTTTAAAAATGACCGAGGTTTTGAATTTGAATACACAGAGAAAACATTTGGTGACAGAGTAGATTCTGTCTGCGATACTTTAATGTTTTATCTTAAGACATTTTATACTGATGAAGACTTGAGAGTTTTTAGTCTTAAGACAGAAAAAGAAGGCAATTTTACCATAAAGCTTGGTTTGAGAACAAGCGGAATAGACATTGCTTCATCTGATGAAGAGTACTGTGTAGAAATTGAAGTAAAAAGCGGAAGGATTTATAGAATCTCGGGATACATTTTTGATATCATTAAAGTCAGGACTTCACAGATAAAGGTTGAAGGGATTGCGGCAATTGACACATTAAAAGAACGGAAAGGTGATATTTTCATAGAGGATATAGACATTGAATATGTTTTAGGTGGTGCAAGTTCATATCCTTACTGGAAAATAAAAACTCAAAACGGAGTTGCCTTTGTTGAAACAATAAAGTAATTTAAAGGAGACTTGGATATAGTTATGAACTGGTCAAGAGTAAAGACAATAGCAATATTAGTGTTTGTACTAATTTTTGTATTTCTTGTAATAAGGTATTTAAATCTTTTTCCAAAAGAAGAGTATCTTACAAAACAGCAGGTAGACATTGCCAAGAGTATACTTTTGCAGAACTCTATAAAGCTCTTGTGCGATGTTGACAGAAGAATATATTATGTATCAAAACTTAGTGTGACAACAGAAAACAAGTATGATAGCATAGTTACAAAGCTTTTTGGAAAAAGAGTGGACAGGTATCAGAATGAGTTTGAAAGCAGCATTTATCATCTCAAAATTGTCAACCAGACCCTTTTTTTAGAGTCAAAGTATTACCAAGACCCATTTGAACTTTTTGATATAAAAAAAGGTGACTATATTAAGGACTACGACGGTAGTTTCATTCAGGTATTTAGAGGATATCCAATTTTTGATGGGAGGTTGAAGGTAATAAAACAAAAAGATAATACACTTTATATATTTTCAAAAATAAATCCAAAAAGATTTGAGATAAAAAGAACAAGAGCTATTTCAGCGCTTGAAGCAGTTTTTAATCTTTTAAACCAGCAAAAAGGCATAAAAGAAATTCAAAATATAAAGTTTGGATTCTATTTAAAGGATTTTAATGTTATACAAGGTCAGGCAATTCCTGTTTGGCGGATTGTTGCAGACGGCAATGTTTATTATATAAACGGGTTTACGGGGATGTTGGAGTAAGTAGCTGATAAAGCAGGTAAAATAAATAAAGGCAGGGGCTTTATAAGGTTTTAAAGTCTCTGCCTTTTTGTTTTTGCTCAAAAATCTTAAATTTAGATACCACTTCTTAAAAAACCCCTCTTTTTTATAGACTTTGCCCCATTTTATAATAAAATCAGAAAAACAAATTGTAGCTTATGTAATATAAAAAATATAACCTCTATAGAAGGAAGGCGATGTATCATGGAATCAGCTATTTCACCGAATATGCAGCACAGCCACCAAAGTGGTTTTAGAAGATTTTTGCACAAATTAAATGAACAAAAGTACCTTCAGGCAATGGCGATACCCGGTGTAATTTGGATGATAATTTTTAACTACATACCAATGTATGGAATTATAATTGCATTTAAAGAATACGACATTACTTTGGGATTTAATAAATCACCATGGGTAGGTCTTGCTAACTTTAAGGAATTTTTTGCTGATGAAAGATTCTGGCTGATAATAAAGAATACAGTGGGAATAAGCTTTTTCAAACTTCTTGTAGGATTTCCTCTTCCCATATTATTTGCAGTGCTTCTAAATGAGCTTGTGTCAGTCAGGTTCAAAAGAACTGTCCAGACAATATCTTACCTGCCACATTTTATATCTTGGGTTGTGCTTGGCGGAATACTTATGAACTGGCTGTCAGAAACAGGTCTTATAAATATAATTTTAACAAAAATAGGAATATTAAAGCAGCCTATAGCATTCTTGGCAGAACCAAAGTATTTTTGGGGAATAACAGTTGTATCTGAAGTTTGGAAGGAACTTGGTTGGAATGCGATAATCTATTTAGCAGCAATTGCTGGAATTGACCCTGAGCTTTATGAAGCTGCAACTGTTGATGGAGCAGGAAGGTTTACAAAGATGTTCAAGATTACCATACCGTGTATCTCTGGTACAATTGCTATTATGTTTATTTTGGCGGTAAGTGGACTTATGAACTCTAACTTTGACCAGATATTTGTTCTCAGAAATCCGCTCAATGCAGATGCTTCTGATGTTATTGATATATATGTTTACCGTATGGGAATAGAGGCGTTCAGATTTTCGTATGCAACTGCAATAGGACTTTTTAAGTCGATAATTGCACTGATGTTACTTCTTACTGCAAATGGAGTAACAAAGAAACTTACTGGCAAATCATTATTCTAATTTCTATATACTGTAAAATTGAGCTATGAAAAGAGGTGTAAATTGAAATGAAAATCAAATCTTCATTTGGAGATAAGGTATTTGACATTTTTAATATAACATTAATGCTTATTATATGTTTCTTAACATTATATCCAATTTGGTATATCATAGTATATTCTTTTAACGAAGGAAAAGATGCAATGCTTGGCGGTATCTACTTTTGGCCACGCAAGTTCACACTGGATAACTACAAAACTGTTTTTAGCAATAGCGACATCACAACAGCATTTATGGTGACAGTTGCACGAACAGTTATAACAACTACACTGCATGTATTTTTCACTGCAATGGTTGCATATGCTTTTTTGCGCAAAGAACTTTTGGGAAGAAAGATTTACATGGCAATGGGAACAATAACCCTCTTTTTTGGAGGGGGGCTTATACCATACTTCCTACTTATTAAAAGTTTGGGATTGTACAATACCTTTTGGGTGTATGTAATACCAGGAATGTTCAACTTTTATAATCTTATAATCTTCCAAGCCTTTTTCAGAGAACTTCCAATTGAACTTGAAGAGTCTGCAAAGATTGATGGAGCAAACGACTTTATAATATTTACAAGAATAATCCTTCCACTGTCAACACCAGTTTTGGCAACAATAGCTCTTTTTGTTGGAGTTTATAACTGGAATGACTATTTTATGGGAGTTATATTCATTAACAATCCAAAACTTCAGCCAATACAGACATTTTTGTACAAAGTGATAGCTCAGGTAACCTCGAATCAGATGCTTGCATATGCTCCAGGCGGTATTGCAACAAGAAACGTTACCTCTCAATCGTTAAAGATGGCTACAATGGTTATTACCACCTTACCAATTGTATGTGTCTATCCATTTTTACAAAAATATTTTGTTAAAGGTCTATTGATAGGTGCCATAAAAGGATAATAATACAATCATATAATCGATCGATGGCATTAACTGCACGTCTGTGCAGTTAATAAAAATAAAAAATATACTAAAAGGAGGTATTTTTAGCATGAGAAATTTAAAACTTAAAAGACTTTTGGCTTTAGTTGTAGCTATTGCATTTGTTGCAAGTATAGTTCCATTTGCTATTGGTAGTGCAGCAAGTTCTGTCAAGCCAGGGTGGAAAGAAGATGCCAAAAAACCAATCACATTTGATTGGTACATCAACTTTTCGTGGTTTGGGACAAAGTGGGGCGGAAATGCAGTTTCTGATTACATTACAAAAAAGACAGGTGTGAAAATCAATTTTATAGTCCCAGCAGGAAATGAAAATGAAAAACTCAATGTAATGATTGCTTCAAACACACTCCCAGACTTTATAACTCTTGGTTGGTGGGAAGAGGCAGTTAAAAAAATGATTGCAGGGAAGCTTGTATATGCTTTGGATGAACTTGCAAAGAAATATGACCCGTACTTCTTCACGGTTGCAAACAAGCAAAGACTTGGCTGGTATACCGAACCAGATGGACATGTCTATGGCTATCCAAATGCATTATTTCTGTTTCTTCAGATATTAGTTTTAGCAACCAGAGAATAAGAGTCTCAATCACAAAAGTTTCTGGTGTAGATTGTACAATGGCTTATAATACCAATGATTTTCCAACAAGGTTGATTACACCAGGTCAGTGATTGACATAAAAATTTCATATATTTATGTAGTGAAATAAAGAGTTCTCTAAAAACAAAATGTTAAAAGTAAAATAAAATAAATTAAAAACTATATATTGCAAGAGAAGGAGCTGTCCAACTATCTTTTTGGATAGCCCCTTATTAATTTAACATTTATATGAGGATATACATAAAGCATTATAATTTAATGAAAAATTCCATCAAAATACAGAAAAATGGTAAAAAAAGAATGACGATAATCAAAAAAGTTTAATTTTTTAGGTATTTTTTTAAGATTTTTAGGGTTTACATTTTCTAGTTGTTAATTTATAATAAACTAACCTTTTGATAAAGTGATTAAATAAAAAGATTTTAATAAACCGTTGTGTAATATGCATTAAGATATGAAGTAAATAAAATAACGGTAAAAAAATAAACAAAAATTTTTGTAACATTATTTAAGTGAAGGGAAGGTGAAAGGAGGTAGCAATGTGACAGACTTATATATAACCATTTTATTTGTCTCGATAATTATAGCATTTGGGATTGAAATTTTACAAAGTAAAACCTTTCATAAAAGTTGTTTAACAGGAGACAAAAATTTATTTCTGCTCATAGGGATGACTTTTTTAGGAATTCATTTGTTTATAACATTTCCGGGCATGATTTCGATAAAGATATGGATGATGCTAAATCTTATTGTATTGTGGATCTTGTCATATTACAGAGAAACTATAAAAAAAGAAATATTATTCAAGAATATTTCTAAACTTTTAAAATCTCAAAGAAGAAAAATATTTTTTATAAGTAGCATATTGTGTTACATAATTGTCTGTCTTCTTTTAAATTATTACATAGTTTACAAGTTCATATATTCATCTGCAGTTTCAAAATTAACAATAACATTCACTATTTCCTTTCTTATACTAACAGAAGCTAAAAATATAGCTTGTTTTATTACAATTTTAAAATTTTATTGCATATCTTTGGTAACGATTTGGGGAGAAAATTTAGTGAAATATGAGGGATGGCTTATTGGAGCAACAAGAGATTATTACATATTAAAAGAAAAATTTTCGGGGAAATTAATAACAGTAAAAAAAGATATAGTTAATCAAATAGTGATAATGGGAAAAGTTTTTGAAAGATAATGTTCAAATATAAGGGATAACATAATAGGTTTAAAATCTTTATGAATAAAAATTTTAAATAACCTGTTGACGGAAATCAATTCTGATTATATAATATAATTATCAGAAAATATTTATAAGATATCTGACAACTAAATTTTAAAGTCTATAAATAGATGAACAAATAAATAAACAAAAAACACCTAAATTGATTAATATTAGCATCTTAATTAAGACAAAGAATGTCTGAAACGCTTCAAAAAGAGCGTTTCATAAAAGTAATTCTAATGAAGGGAGGTTTACAAAATGAGGTTTAAAAAGTTTTTAAAAGTTTTGATAGCTGTTTTAATGTGCTTTATGCTTGGAAATCCGTTTTATGCGCAAGCTGCAATAACCCTCACATCCAATGCTAGTGGAACTTATGATGGCTATTACTATGAATTGTGGAAGGATTCTGGAAATACAACAATGACAGTTGACACAGGAGGAAGATTTAGCTGTCAATGGAGTAACATTAACAATGCACTTTTCAGAACAGGTAAAAAATTCAGTACAGCATGGAACCAGCTCGGAACAGTGAAAATCACCTACTCTGCTACCTACAATCCAAATGGTAATTCATATCTATGTATCTATGGATGGTCAAGAAATCCACTGGTTGAATTTTACATTGTCGAAAGCTGGGGCACATGGCGTCCGCCCGGGGCAACATCATTGGGTACTGTAACGATTGATGGAGGAACATACGATATTTACAAGACAACTCGTGTAAATCAACCATCTATAGAAGGGACAACTACATTTGATCAGTATTGGAGTGTTAGAACATCAAAAAGAACAAGTGGCACTGTTACTGTGACTGATCATTTTAAAGCATGGGCTGCAAAAGGCCTGAACTTGGGTACAATTGACCAGATTACACTCTGTGTAGAAGGTTACCAGAGCAGTGGTTCAGCTAATATAACACAAAATACATTTTCTATAACAAGTGCCTCTTCAGGTGGAACAACACCCACTACCACAAAGGTAGAGTGTGAAAATATGTCACTGAGTGGGCCGTATGCATCAAAAATTACAAGTCCATTTTACGGCATGGCTCTTTATGCAAACGGAGATAAAGCAACAACAAATATAAACTTTTCAGCAAGCCGTAACTATACTTTTAAATTACGAGGATGTGGAAATAACAATAATTTAGCATCAGTTGATTTACTAATAGATGGGAAGAAAGTAGGTTCGTTCTATTATCGGGGGACATATCCTTGGGAAGCTCCTATAGAGAATGTGTATGTGAGTGCAGGTTCGCACAAAGTGGAAATTGTAGTTTCTGCTGATAATGGTACATGGGATGTTTATGCAGATTATTTGTTAATACAATGAAATTAAGAAATGTTTTTAAAACAGGTTGCTTCGAAGAAGCAGCCTGTTTTTTATATTTACTAGTACAAAACGATTGGAGTCAGTCTAATGTATTAATTTTAACTGGAATATAGTTTTTTTACTGTTTTACAAAGGCAAAAGGTAAATTTGAGTTGGTATTTGTTCTTTTACACAAAAATGTACAAATCTTATCATCGTTAGGGTATTTAAAAATTACTACATATGATACAACCAAAGCCGTGTATAGAAGCTAACAAAGACTGATTCAATTCATCGCTTTTGGAGGAATGTATTTATTTTATGCTATGTCACATGGAAAATGTATAAAATCTAACTTTTTCAAATGCAAATCTGTTTTTTTGCACAGCTGATCCGACATGGTGGGACTCAATGTTTGGCGGAAGTACAATATCCAAATATGTTGAAGGTTATACAACATTAAAGAATATCTATGGAACAGAAATCAATTCTTCGACCATTCAATCTTGTGATAGGAATATTGGTCAGGCTACAATTTATGTAAGCCCTTATGTAACTGCATTTACACATACTTTAACTCAGCGAAGAGGTATTTTAATGCATGAGATGGGACACGCTATGGGCTTAAGACATCCTAATTATTCGGACTCAAGAAATAGCTATTCAGCTGATAGTTATGGAAGTATTATGGATTACAGTTATACCGAAGAATACCCAACTATACATGATATATGTGACATTGAAATAATGTATGGTTTTAACTGTTACAATTAAATATCTTGAGTATTTAGCAGATAGTTATGAGGAGGTTAGATCGAAATGAAAAAAAGCGTTAAAATTAGTTGTATACTTATAACAGTGATCCTACTTTTTAGCTTACCGTTTTTGAATTATATAAAGAAAAATACGAATAAAATGAAAAATTATGAGAAGCCAATTATATATTATGATCCATTAAAAAGTTACCAACATTTGACTTTTGAGTACTACGTCAAAAATTCGCAAGCAGTAATTGTAGGAAAAGTAGTTAAAAAAGAAGAAACAACTGAAACAGTACAGGCAAAACCAGGAACTAACGTATATGAATTACAATCAAAATTAGGAATACCGTCAACTACAGTAACCAGATTATATGTAACAGTTGAAGTTGAGAAAATCCTAAAAGGAAATGTAGATGACAAGCAAATAGAGCTTTGTTTTGCATTCTATGACCCATTTAATAAATCAGATCTTTTTGAAATGCAGCCTGGTGAAAAATTTGTTTTTATGATAGAAAAAAGAAAAGATAAACCAGGTGTGTGGTGGATTGCATCTGAAAATAGATTTATATTTAAAGTCAATAGCGACAGCACAATAGATAGTGTCAAGAGTTTGTAGGAAAAAATTTTTATCAGAATATACCTGCATTATAGAAGCTACAACTAATCAAAGACTTTAATGCTCTTCGTAACTGGTTAACTTTACCATTTGCTATAACTGGTATATTATTCCACTTTTCCGTACCTTTTCGTACTCTTTTCCCGTTCTTTATAATTCCTTTTGCTATTTCTTTAACTTCTTGCCTTTCTGACTTCTTGGCTTTTATCTTCTCTAAATATACATTCATAAGTTCAAAACCATTATATTTTAAACTCAATAACTTTACCATGGTCTCCGCTATATCTTCGCTCCATCCTCTTGGTCTTGAACTCATCCTCTCTGCTAATACATGACTTACATGCCCTTCTGCACTACATCCCTTTATATTAACATTCGCTGCTTCTAATACTATATTATCCCAGTGCGAAAGTATGTATCTCCTTCCCTTCTTTATCCTCCTCTTAGCTAACTCATCTTCTTTTACCTCCTCCATCTTTTCTTTTACTAATGCCTCAAATCCCTCTCTATCCTTCTCTCTTAATGCTTTCAAAATCTCATTAAATAATTTTCTATCCCCTCCTGCTATTTTCATTATCTCCTTCGTTAAGTGAAACTTATCTAATACAAATTCCGCTCCATCTATCCACTCTAATCCCTTCTTTATCCAATTAGCTCCATCTCCTAAAAGATATATGTTTTCTATCTTCTCAACTTCAAAATTCTCTTCAATATACTTACCCACTTTTGCCCAAAAATCATCTGCATCCTCTTTTACACTGCTAAAATAATGCAAATCCTTTAATTCCTTCCTAATAACAACGCCCTTCTCTTCCTTATATCCCGTATTTATGTAAGCAAGCTTCGCTATCTCTTTCTTCCCATTCTGTAATGAAATATGGTCTTCATCCGCCTCGATATAAAGCTCTTTTACAACTTTCTTCTCTCCTTTTACACTCTTGCTATGCTGGATTTCATCTAATTCTTTACTATCTATCCCTTTCAAAATATTCATTACACTTTGTCTACTAATCCTATCCTCCCCTAATACTTCCTTTGCTGCCTTCTCATATGACATGTCTACTACTCTCTCTATTATCGCTCCCTTTACCGCATTGTCTATCCTTTGATATCTCTCTATCCCTAAAACTATATCAACTAAATAAACATATCCTTTGCCTTCCTTATCTTTGTAATATGTTCTCTCATATTCAATATCACCAAATATTGTCTTTAAACCCCTCTTGTCTCTCCTCACAACTTCATACCTCTTCTTCCTCTCTTCGTTTTCTTTCAATGATTCATCTATAAGTTCACATGCTTCCTTTATCATCTCCTTGCCTATCAGGTCTAACTGCTTCTTAAGTTCAATTGAATATTCCGCTAAATCCTTCTCCCTTTTCACTATCTTCTCTAATCCTTCCTCAAAAGTCTTTAAAAGTTCTTCTATTTTTGATACAATATTTTCAGTCATTTTGCTCCCTCCTTTGGTTTGTTTTTCCTTTTTCTTTTTTTATTTTTTCATCATTATATTCTACTTCATTTTTTCTCTTCTACCAAGAGGAGGGAGCTTTTTTCCATCCAATGTCCTATAAATATTTTACACTAAGGCACAATATATCCTGCATGTTGGTGGTACGATGAAAGGTATAAAAAAAGATTTTTTAATATAACCTTAAATGAACTTAATAAAGAAATCAACAGAATTGACAAGCTTGAGGAAGTTCCTATGATAGATGAAATTCCAAAAGAGGTTTGGAGAAAATTAGAGGAAGGAAAAAGAAATAACAATTGAACATTAAAAAAAGAACCTCCTTCTTGGTGATAATTAGGATACAAGCATGAATATTCAAGAAGGAGGTTTTTGTTATAAAATGGTGTTTTAACAATAGAGGGAATTACTCAAGATTAACATTACCCTTAATTTGCAGTACTTAATAATATCGCTGAAATTGTATATGATTTATGGAATAAGAAGTGGGTCACAAATATTCATATAAATTTTACCCTCGCCATTTGGAAAACTTTCAAATTCTACAGTCAAATAATTAACACCGGTTATGTTCACAGTTGCTGATTTTGGGTCATCATAAAGCTCACAAGTATACTCACCAAGAAGTTCATTATCACCATAAATTCTTACTGCACCTTTTGAGCCTTTTCCAGAAAAATCAGATACGCCATATTTGAATTGTAATTTTGTATATTTACCGTGTAGCTTATAATTTAGTCTGAATTTCTGAGCGGTATCAGCCCAATAGTTCCACCATATATTCTTATAAAACTTTTTTCCATTTATAACAACATCAGTTGCATTAAAGCCAAAATTATAGTAACTCCCTTCTTTATTGAAATATTCTAAATCACTCAACCACACCCCATTTTTATTTTTCACAAAAGCCCCTATTTCTACTCTTTTTGCTTGATCATTGAAGATATAGCCCATATCTCCAACGTTCAAGAAAGTTTTGAGTATAGAATCAAAGTGGACATATCTTCTTCCACCATAGCTTATAAAGGGTACTTTTTGAGCAGTACTAATTCCGTTAATTAAAACATCATAATAGGATAGTTGAGGCATAGATGATATTTTCTTTTGCAACTCCTCATTTTTCTTTTTAAGTAGGGCTATGTCGTTTTTTAGCTTCTGATTTTCGGTTTTCAAATTATTATAATCTTTTAAAAGCTTTTCATAGTTCATAAATATACAAGAAAAATTTAAATATGTCAATTGGTATTGTGTGTATTTGAAAAACTACTTGATAAGAACGTGATGCTTTAAGATTTATGCATATCAAATACGGGTAATTCATATGAGAGAATACAAATCTATAATGCAGTTTACATATTTAAGCAATATGCAAATTTTTTCTTTCAATGGAAACAACAATAAAAATGTTAAATAAAATTAACATTTTTATTGCAAAGATAGTTCAAATAGTGTAAAATATTTGTAACAAAAAATTGATGAGAGTGAGTTAATATGTCATTAGCAAAGGTAATTGGGAATAACATACACGCTTTGATGAAAAAACAGAATGTAAAGATAAAGCAACTTGCGGATTTAATTGGAGTTACCAGGCAGACTATGACTAAATACCTTGAAGGTGAAGTAATTATTGATAGCGAGAAGCTTTTCAAAATAGCTGAATTTTTTGGAAAGCCTTTAGATTATTTTCTTGAAAACAAACATGAAGAAATGGCTTTTTATTCAGGGCTCATGTTTTAAATAAAGAATCTATCTCAACCGTTCAGTACAAAATCTGTGATTTGATAAACAGGGTGTATGAGATTTATGAACTTGCTGGTGAAAAGATTTCCTATCTTCCACAGCAGTATAATCTCAAAATAGATTCTAAGGAAAAGCAGATACCAAAGGAGATAAAACTTCAAATAGAACAGATAGTACTAGAAGAAAGAGAATGGTTAAACATTGGTGAAAGCAGAGGAGAGGAAATTACTGAATGTTTTGAAAATAAGGGAATAAGAATAATTTTTGAAAAATTTGATATGCCAGACATGTTTGGAGTGTCTGCTTTGCATGACCAAAAGGGTTGTTTTATAGTTATTAACGATGATGAGAACATTCCAGAAGAGAGAAAGATATTTAGTATTGTTCATGAGTATGCTCACATTTTATTTGACAGAAACCAATACAGACAAGTTATTCTACAGTCTACTCGCAGGAATATTTACGAAAAAATTGCTGACAAATTTGCAGGATATTTTTTGATTCCGCGGAAAAGTCTTGCTAAGTATTCCGTCTTACTCAAAAGTCAATTATCATGGAATGATCTCATATACATCAAAAAAGATTTGCGAGTAAGTTTAAAAGCTCTTTTGCATGTTTTGAACGACTATGAATATATCAGTGATAAAGAATATCAAAAATGGCTGAAATACTTGAACATGAAAGGTTACACTAAAAAAGAACCTGATCCAATGCCTTACTTCAAAAAAAATACTGCACATGAGAAGATAGTAAGGATGCTTTTTATGAAGGAACAGATAGGAATTAACAAGGTGGCAGAACTTCTTGGGGTTAGTGTTGAAGAAGCAAGAGAAAGCGCAAAGAAGTGGATGATGGATGAGAGAGAAGGTTAAAAACTCAAGGATTTAGGATATGATATTGCAAATCTTGAAACAGAAGAGGGATATAGTTTTTTTAAAGAGCTAAAAAAGTTCAAAGCTCTTTCAATTTATGATAGACTCGTAATTTCAATAGCACTCCAAAAAATTATTTGTGTTTCAAATGATAAACCAGTACGAAAAATCTGTAAAAAGTATGGAATAAACTCGACTGGCACGTTGGGTATTTTATGTGCTGCTTTTGAGAAGGGAATAATTAGCAAAAAAGAATTAAAAGAGTTAATAGATGAATATCGAAGCAATAGCGGTGCATATATAAACAAAGATATAATAAATGAAATAATAAGAATATATCACCTATAACGAAATAATCATTCTCAGTACTAAAAATACTTTGACATATGATTTAAAAAAATCGAATTAAGTTTGTAAAAAAGAAAATAAAACAATATTTTGAGGTATTTTCAATCATGAGAAAATACATCTTGGTCAAAAAAATTTTTAATGAATATTCTTTTATCAAAGACAATGTCTTGGTTGTAGAAGATGGAATAATTCTGGGAACGCAAAATGGAATTGATACTGGAAAAGATGAGATTATAGACAGAAGAGATTTTATTTTATCACCTGGATTTGTTGACAAACACACACATGGTATTGGTGGAGTTGATTTTTTTGAGGTAACGGCAGATGATTTAAAAACAATCCAAAACTACTATTTTAAACATGGTGTTACAACTGTTCTGCCAACAATTGTATCAGCTCCGTTTGAAAACATATATAAGCTTGCAAAAGCTATCAAAGAGGCAAAGAAAGACCCAAATTTTAAGCTAAACATCCCCGGGATATTCTTAGAGGGGCCATTTATAAACCCTGCCAAAAAAGGTGCGCATGATGAGAGATTTTTGCAAAAGCCGACAGTTGAGAAATTAGATGAATTAATTTCTAATTGTGAAGAAAAAATTGTTGATATTGTGCTTGCTCCAGAACTACTTGACAATCCCAATGAGTTTATTTCAAAGGCAATCGAACATGGAATCAATATCTCTCTTGGGCACACAGAAAGCAGTTTTGAACAGGCAGCAAAAGCACACCTTCTTGGTGCAAAAAATATTGTTCACCTTTTTAACGCAATGCCACAGCTACATCACAGACAGAATTCTATTACAACTTATGCGCTTTTGAGCGATATAAAAGTGGAGCTAATTTGCGACCTTATTCACCTATCACCTGAGATTATAAAACTTACATACAAGCTGAAAGGTGCAGAGAACATTATACTAATCAGTGATTCTATTGCTGCAACAGAACTTAGTGATGGTGAATATAGTTTAGGAAGCCTAAGAGTAAAAGTTGAAAATGGAATTTGTAAATTAGCAGATGGTACCATTGCTGGCAGCACATTGACGATTGATAAGGCAGTGAAGAACCTGGTAAAAATCGGAATTAGATTAGAGGATGCTCTCATGGCAGCAACTTACAATCCATCAAAACTTTTTTCACTTGAGTGCGCTACGATAAAAGAAGGCTTTAGGGCAGATTTTGTATTGATGGATGAGAATTTAAATGTAAAAGAGGTATATGTTGGGGGAGAGCTTGTATATAAGGCTATATAGTTGGTTTTTTTGTGTGTATTCTTACTTTAGATTTACCATTCTCCAAAATAGAAACCTTCCCTAAAATTTAGAGTATTTACATATAATATTGCAGTCAGATAAAATAAATATAAAAATATTTGAAAAGCAAAAGGAGAAAAGTTAAAAAATGCACAAAACAATTGCATGTTACGTAACAGCAAAAGATCAAGACATTCCGATGCAGCAAGTAGACAATATAAAAGAAAGCACAAAAATAGAAAGTAGTATTGTTATAACAATTGAGCCATCCACTACATTTCAAGAGGTAATAGGTTTTGGTGGGGCACTGACTGAAGCTGCTGCGGTAAATATACTGTCGCTTTTGCCACACCAGCAAGAAGAGATTTTAAGAGGGTACTTTGACCCAAAAGAGGGGCTTGGCTATAAGCTTTGTAGAATCCACATGAACAGCTGTGATTTTTGTGTTGATAGCTACAGCTGTGATGATGTTGAAGGTGACATAGAGCTAAAACACTTTAACATTGAACGAGACAAAAAGATGGTAATTCCTCTTTTAAAAAGGATAAAGGAGTATTGCAAAGACCTAAAAATTCTTGTTTCGCCATGGAGTCCGCCTGCATGGATGAAGACAAACGGTGATATGTGCCATGGTGGAAAGCTAAAGGATGAGTATAAAAAAACATGGGCAAGATTTTTCTGCAAATTCATAAAAGCATATAAAGAAGAAGGAATTGAGATATGGGCTGTGACAGTTCAAAATGAGCCTATGGCAACTCAAGTGTGGGAGTCGTGCATATACACAGCTGAAGAAGAAAGAGATTTTGTGAAGTATTATTTGGGGCCGACTCTTGCGGAAGAAGGACTGGGGGATGTAAAGATACTCATTTGGGATCACAACAAAGACATCATATATGACAGGGTAAAAACAATTTTGAGTGACAAAGAAGCTGCAAAATTTGTATGGGGAGTTGCATTCCACTGGTATGGAGGAGACCATTTTGACCAGCTCAAAAAAATAAAAGAAGAATTTCCTGATGTCAATTTGGTGTTTACCGAAGGTTGTCAGGAAGGTGGAGTGAAGCTTGGTTCTTGGGAGCTTGGAGAAAGGTATGCTCATGAGATAATTGGTGATTTTAATAACTACACAATTGGATTTATGGATTGGAATATTGTTCTTGACACAGTTGGAGGCCCCAATCATGTAGGAAACTTTTGCGACGCTCCAATAATAGTTGATAAAGACCAGAAAAAGATTTACTATCAAAATGCATGTTATTATATAGGGCATTTTTCTAAATTCATAAGGCCGGGAGCTAAAGTAGTCAAAAGTAGCTGTAGTAGTTCAAAACTTGAAGTTTTGGCAGCGAAGAGCCAGGACGATACTTTAGCAGTGGTTGTGTTTAATAAAAACCCAGAGGAAATAGAGTTTAGTATTGTCATTGGAGATAAAATATTCAGCGGAAAGTCTCCAGCAAGGTCTATATTGACCATTGTTCTGGAAAAGTAAAATATAAATAAAATGGGTGGGCGAAAAAGCCCGCCTTTAATTTTGAGAGCTATAAAGAGTCCTGTACTTTGTTGGTGAAAGTCCCACCTTTTTCTTAAAGACATTTATAAAACTGTTAGGGTATATGTATCCTACTTTTAAAGCAATTTCATTTACAGAATAGTTGGTTTGCGTGAGCAATAGCTTAGCTTTTTCTATTCTCAGGTGAGTAATATAATCGCTTAGGTTTTGACCAGTTTTTTCTTTAAACAATGATGATAAATACTGAGGAGTTATATTAAACTTTTCAGCAATCAAAGATAAAGACAGGTTTGGGTCATTATAAATCTCATGTAAATGTCAATATCATTTTTATTTTATAATCAACAAGTCAAAGGCGAGAAGAAATACAAAAATATGAAAAAAAACATTTAGATAGCTTTGAAAAAAGACTCAAAAGTAAGAGCTACATAGACACCCACGATCTTGGATTTTTATATACTCTTTCGTGTGTTGCAGGCTACAAGGTAACAGGTGATGAAAGAGCAAAAGACATTGCTATAGAAGCGGCAAGACAGCTTTGTACAAGGTACTGGGAAAAACCTGGTGTAATTCAGGCGTGGGGTGCAATGGATGACCCTGGCCAAAAAGGTAGGATAATAATAGATTGTTTAATGAACCTTCCGCTTTTGTATTGGGCAAGCACGCAAACAGGGGATAAAAAGTTTTTTGATATAGCTCGCAGGCACGCACAAATGACTGCTGAAAATATAGTAAAAAAAGATGCTTCAACTTTTCATACTTTCTATTTTGATGTTGAAACAGGTAAGCCTTTGTACGGATCAACTCATCAAGGATATTCAGATAGTTCTTGCTGGGCAAGAGGACAGGCTTGGGGGATATATGGATTTGTGTTGAGTTATAAGTACACACGGGATTGGATTTTCATTGATATAGCGAAAAAACTTTTGAATTATTTTCTTAACAGATTGCCAGAAGACTGTGTGCCTTATTGGGATTTAGTTTTTACAGAAGGTGAGCAGCCAAGAGACAGCTCTGCAGCAGCAATTTGTGCATGTGGGATATTAGAGATGTTAAAGTTTTTACCACTTTGTGATGAGTACAGAGAGTATTATGAAAATGCAGCAAAAAATATAGTATTTTCGTTATCAACAAAGTACTTAGCATCTCAAGACCTGGACTCAGACGGTTTGCTTTTGCATGGTGTTTATAATAAACCGAAAAATGAAGGTGTGGATGAACACACAATATGGGGTGATTATTTCTTTTTCGAGGCATTGGTGAGATTTTTACAATACTGGCATGAATACTGGTAAATAAAAGGCTTCCTGCAGGAGGCCTTTTATTTATAAAACATTTTCCAAAATCTTTACTAAATTTTTGGCATTTTCTACTGCGTAGCCATTAAAATCGTTATTAAAATATACATAAATTTTTTCACAGATCTCGGAATATACCTTTATATCCATTGCAAAGTTTTTAAGCTGATCTTCTGAATAACTTGAAGAGAACATTTCTTTTGGACCATGAAATCGAATATATGCAAAATTAGCAGTTATAATTTTTTCTTTTGGATAGCGACTCGAATCCGCAATTACAAATGCTATGTTTTTGCTTCTTAAGATGTCATATATATCATCTACAAACCAACTTTTATGCCTAAATTCAATTGCAAATCTAAAATTTTCTTTGCCATCCAAGAAATTTAATAATCTTTTGACATTTTCCTCATCAGCTTTAAAGCTTGGTGGTAACTGTAACAAGATTGCTCCAAGCTTTTCTTTCAGCAATTTTACTCTGTCTTCAAACTTTTTCCACTCATCTTCAACATCCAGAAACCTTTTTATATGGGTTATAGTTCTGGGAGCTTTTAAGGAAAAAACAAAGTCAGCCTGTGAAAAGTTAAACCAGTTCAGGACAGTTTTTTCTTGAGGAAGCCTATAAAAACTTGAATTAATTTCTGTTGTTCTAAAATGCATTGCATAAAACTCAAACATTTTAGATGTTGGCAATTTTTCAGGATAAAATATACCTCTCCAGTGAGAATATGAAAAACCAGATGTGCCAATATAAATTTTTACATTATTCACATGCCTCTCCCCCAGTTTATGAGAAACCACACTACTTTGTTATATATACCTCATCCCATGTATGAAAATTGTCTTTTATAACAGTATCATTAATATTGGTTTTGTCAACACCTATTGGGTCAATAAAAAAAGTTGGAACGTTTTTGTAACCATTATTAATAGTGTAATTAGGCTTTAGAAGTTTGCCTTTTATTAGCCTGTCAACTATATCAAGCGTGAGGTCAACAAGCTTATCGATGGGCTTATAGACAGTCATAAGCTGAGTGCCCTTGACAATCCTTTGACATGCTGAGATGTCTGCATCCTGGCCTGTAACAGGTACACTGCCAGCAAGCCGCTTTTCCGAAAGTGCCATAATCGCACCCTCAGCAAGTGAATCGTTAGAAGCTAAAACTGCATCAATTCTTTTTCCCTCTTCTAAAAGGTTATTGACATAATTATATGCATATTCCTTTCTCCAGTTATAACAGTATTTTTCTAAAAGACTATTGATTTGTTTTTTCTGAATAAGTGAATCTAATACTTTGTGATAGCCTTCCTTTATCATCTGAACGTTATAATCCCCTGGGTCACCAAGTAGAAAGACGTAGTTTCCATAGGGAACTTTTTTCAAAAGCCATTTTGCCATAAGCTCTCCTACTTTGTAATTGTTAAAAGAGACATATACATCTATGTCACTGTTTTTCACAAGTCTGTCATAACTTATAACTTTTATTCCTTTCTTTTTAGCAAGATTTACTGCACTGCTACATTTTTCATAGTTGTTAGGAACAATAATCAAAATATTTATATTTTTGCTCAAAAGATATTTCACCTGATTTATTTGTTCAACATCGTTCTCATTTGCGTTGACCCATTCAACCTCATATCCTTTTTCATGTGCTTTTGCAATCAAGATGTCCCTGTCTTTGAACCATCTTTCCTCCTTTAGTGTACCCATTGCAAAGCCAATTCTCACTTTTGATGGTTTAAAAACCTTCTGTTCATTTTTAGAAATATCAGGAATATGTGCAATTAAAATCACAATGCCTGCTACAACAAAAATCAACAAAAAAATAACCCAAAAAATTTTAGCTCTACTTCTTTTTGATGTTTTTTTACTTTTATAAATATGTTTCATCCCATCATCCCTCTTCTAAAATTATATTGAATTTATATCTACTGATGAGCTTCTAAATGCAGAGGGTGTCATTCCAGTGAACTTTTTGAAAGCCTTGATAAAATAGTTCGGGTCAGAAAAACCAACAGCAAATGATATTTCCTTTATACTCTTTGATGTATTTTTCAGAAGCTGACAAGCCTTTTGAATTCTAAGCTTTGTAAGGTATGTCTTAAAACTTACACCTGTGTATTTTTTAAACAATTTACTGAAATAATATGGGTTAAAGTTAAAAGTTGAGCTTATCTGTGAAAGTGTAATTTCCTCACTGTAGTTTTGGTTTATAAATTCTATTGCTTTGTTAATCGAATCATTGTTTATAATCTGTTCATGCTTGGTTTTTGCCTTGCTAAAAAGTGAAAGCACAGCTTTTTTAAATATTTCTACAATCTGTTCATAAGAAGAATTAAGTATTTGCGAAATTAATTTTTCTACATCAATAGACTCATCGCTTGTTGCTATTCCAGTTTCAAGCAATAACATTATAATAAGTTTTATCACTTTGTATTTTAGGTTATTTTCCCCAAAAAGTTCAATGTATAATTTGCAAAGCTGGGTTATATAGTTTTCTATCATTGGAATTTGTGTTGGGTTGTTGATAGAATGAATCAGTTTTGCTTCTAAATTTTCTGTCAATAGAAGGAGATGCTCATTTTCTTCATTTTCTTCTGGGAATTCCAAGTCAAGGGTTGAATAGTATGCCTCCCAGAATGCATTTTCATATCCTTCTTCTAAGTAATAAAGGTCACTAAATCCAATTTTGATACTATTCCAGTAAGGTTTTTGTTTTAGAATTTCTTGAATTTTTTCTTGCAAAACCTCTGCTTCTTTCTGTGATTGAGACGGGAAAAAACAAATAAGATACTCACCCATGCCAATTGATGTTAAAGCTTTGTGTTCAAATGAGATTTTTATGTCTTTTCGGATATTGTCAAGTTCTTTGAAGCTTGAGACCAAATCACTTTTGTCTTTGAGTGTCAAAACCATTAAAAACCCGCTTTTAAGATTTATTCCAAAGATTTTTTCATATTGATTTACATCAACAATATCGAATGCATTTTTGAATATTAAGGTAGGTATAAAACTGTTTTCAAGCAAGTTTCTCATCACAATCAGCTGTGCATTTTTTTCTATGTTCTCTTTTGTCCTTGCCAAAATGCTATCTACTTGAGCTATTGCAGAGTGCATAGTTGAGATTATATCTTCTATTGAATACGGTTTTAGGATATATGCAAATGCCTTTTCCTTTATTGCTTTTTTGGCAAACTCAAACCTGTCGTATGCAGAAACAATAATAAAAATTGGAAACTCTGAATTTTTCATTTTTCTGTACTCTTCTATAAGTTCAAGTCCATCTAAGTCTGGCATTTTAATGTCTATAAAAGCTATATGGTAAGAATAAAAAAGCAAGTTTTCAAGTGCTTCTCTACCTGATGTAAATATAGAAATTTCAAAATCTGTATTCAGATTATTTTCAAGTATAAATTTAATAGAATCCACAACTATTTTTTCATCGTCAGCAATTAAAACTTTATACGTCATAAAGTATTCACCTCATTTTTTGGAAGCTTTGAGTAATCTGTTATAAATGGTACTTTTATTATGACTTTTGTTCCACCTTCAACATTTGATTCTATATATAAAGGTCTTTCAACACCGTAAAAATACGAAAGACGTTTTGCGATGTTATTAAGCCCTATCCCAGTTGTTTTATTGTCTTCAAATGAAAAGTTTTTCAAGTCTTCAAGTATCTTTTCTTCGATGCCCCTTCCATTGTCCCACACAACAATCTCTGCGTTTTCTTCAACTTTGCGTGCTACAATCTTGATAAGTCCGCTTTCTTTTTCTTTGAATCCATGCACAATAGCATTTTCAACAAGTGGCTGAAGTATCATGCAAGGCATAAGTAAAAGTTTTGTCTCATCTTCAACATCAATTTCAAGAGTTATCTTGTTACCAAATCTCATGCGATATATATACATGTAATTATTGACATTTTCTATTTCATCTTCTAACCTTACAGTCCTGTTTATATTATGAACAACGTATCTTAAGTAACTTGAGGTTCTGAGCAAAATTTCATATGTCTGCTTTGCATTTTCAAACATGGCTATCTGAAGAATTGTGTTTAAAGTGTTAAATAAAAAGTGAGGGTTTATCTGAGCTTGCAGGTTCTTAAGCTCTGCTTCTTGCAATGCCTGCCTATATTTTATCGCTTCAATCTTTTGTTGGGCATACATTCTTTCAATTTCAGCTTTTTCCTCAAGTTTTTTAACCATATCTTTTATGTTTGAAATCATGTTAGAAAAAGACTGGTACAAAACTGCAACTTCGTCGTTAGAAGAATATTGTGGAAGCTGAGCTTCTAAGTTACCATGTGCTATCTTATTTGCCACCTTTGAGAGATTAATAATTGGTGTTGTAAAACTGTTGCTGAAAACTATGCTCAGTAATGAGGCAAATAATGTCCATATAAGTATTACCAGTGTATTGATTCTTCTTATGTCATTTAACTGTTTTTGTGATCTATGATGAATCTGCATTGTGAATTTTATCTTCTGTTCGCTAAATTTTTCAAGATAAACATTTAAAAATTTTGAGAAATCAAGATATTCAGAATAAGTTTTGGAAAGTGGCAAATTTCCTTTCTTGTAAATTACAAGTCGTTCGGTTAGCTTGCTAAGGTGTTCAAATATGGTGATTAAGTTTGTATAGTATAGATATTCTTCTTTTGTTGTAATTTTGTTTTCAAGAGCTGTTAGTTTTTCGTCAATTGCGTTAAGAGAACCATAGACAGAGAGCATAGAATCAGAGTCTCCAGAGATTAAATATCTTTGAAGATTAGAATTTAGCAAAGATATTTCTTCTTTGGTTGTATTGATTGTATTTATTGTTTCAAATGTTTCGTTTACCAGACTTACAATGTAACTATTGTTGTACTGGATTAAAATGTCGATTGCAAGCAATGACAAGATTATTATAAAGAAAAATGCAAGAAGCTTGCTCTGCACAGAAAAAAACTTCATTTTTAATCACCTTTATTCGATAACGTTAAAATTTGTTGAAATATGAGAAGATGCATGACCAAACTTTTTCCAGCTAAGTATTGCCTCGCAAAGCTTTTGGGCAATCAAATCTCCTTTGTCATTTATAATTCCATTGATTATCTTTTCTTTAACATATTTTTGAAGTTTTTCATTTGTACCAGCACCAATTACAATGAATTTGTCAAGCTTATTAAAGGTTATAATATTTTGAGCAATTGTAAGTGTGTCTGTTTCACTTCCAATATAAATTACATTGAATTTCTGTTTGTCTTCTAAAATGAGCTGTCTTGCAACCTCCTCAGATGGGAATGCAGGGTATTCAAAATTAAAGTTTTTTATGCTAATTTCTTTTATACCTTTGGATTTTAAAAAGTCAGTAAGCCCTTTTACCTCAAGCGTTCCGCCAATTGTTGTATATAACGGATTGATAATTGCAATTCTTAAGTCTTTAGGTATACTGTTTTTTTCATTTAAAACTTTATATATAATCTTTCCAGCTATCTTGCCTTTATAATAATAATCAATTCCTACAAAAACATCTTCGTATCTAAAGAGCATATCATTAAATAGGGATACAATAAAAATATTATTGCTTTTAATAATTGGCAACATTTGAGCAATTTCTTTTGAATTATATATATTGCACATAACAATTGCATCTGGTTTTGTCACAGTTGCCAATTTCAAATATTTATATGCTTCTTCAGAGGTGTTATAAAATACAATATCACTTATAATTCCCTGCTTTTCAGAGATATCTTTATATTTTTCCAAAAACCAGTTCCAGTATGTCTGGTTTTGAGGTAGTATCATCATTATTCTTACTGAATTTCTAAAGTTTGTTTTTTTATCTGTTACATTTATAAATCTTATATTATAAATATCATACAATGCAATGGCTACAAAGATAATTGCGCTGAAAAAAGCTATCAATCTAAAGCTCAAATTTTGCATTCTTTTTCGCATCTTTGTTTTTCCTCCCTCAACAACCATTATAGCATTTTTGACACACAGCACCCTATAGTAATTTTTTGATTTCAAAAAAGTGCTATTCGTTTTGTAATGAAAATTTAATAATTCCACCAACACGTCAAAAAATAATAGTGTATTTGAAAATGTTTATTGTTAAAATGATATTGCAAATCAAACAAAAAAATTTGATAAGGAGGTTTAATTGTAATGAAAAAATCACTATTAAGAATTGTTGCCATTTTTGTTGCGGTTGTCTTCATAGTTGGTATTGGCTATGCAGTTGTTCCAAAATATGCAAGCGCAAAATCTTCTAAAAAGCAAATCAAAATTGGGTTGTCCTTAGCTACTTTGCAGGAGGAAAGATGGCACAAAGACAGAGATGAATTTGTAAAAGCAGCTCAAAAGCTTGGTGCAAAAGTTTTAGTTCAGGCTGCTAATATGGACGATGTAAAGCAAAAAGAACAGTGTGAGAATTTAATTAGCCAGGGTGTAGATGTTCTTGTTATAGTTCCAAACAATGCAGAAGTTTTCACATCCATAATTGAAGAAGCTCACAAGGCAAAAATACCAGTAATTTCATACGACAGATTAATTAAAAACGCAAATGTTGATCTTTACATCTCATTTGACAATATAAAAGTTGGTGAACTTCAGGGTAAATACTTAACATCAAAGGTTCCAAAGGGCAACTACTTTGTATTCAGAGGCGCTCCAACAGACAACAACGCAACACTCTTCTATCAAGGTGCTATGAAGTATATCCAGCCACTTGTAAAGAGCGGAAAAGTAAAAGTTCTCTTTGACCAGCCAGTAAAAGACTGGAAACCAGAAGAGGCTTTGAGACTTTGTGAAAATGCTCTTACTGCAGCAAAGAACAACGTTCAAGGAATCTTGGCACCAAACGATGGAACAGCTGGCGGAATCATTCAGGCTCTCAAAGCACAGGGGCTTGCTGGTAAGGTTGTTGTAACAGGTCAGGATGCAGACCTTGCAGCTGTTAAGAGAATTGTTGAGGGTACACAGACAATGACAGTGTTCAAAGATGTAAGACTTTTAGCTAAAAAAGCTGCTGAGGTTGCAGTTGAGCTTGCAAAAGGCAAGAAGGTTTCTCAGCTCAAAGATGTAAACGGCAAGGTTTACAATGGTAAGATAAATGTACCATCAATACTTTTGACACCAGTTGCAGTTGATAAGTCTAACATTGACAAGGTACTTATCCAGAGCGGTTGGTTCACAAAAGAACAGGTTTATGGCAAGAAGTAATTTTGGAGTTTTTGGACAAAAAATTTGACTTTAATTTCTGGGAAGGGGTTGATTTGCCCCTTCTCAGAATTTAATTTTGAAGGGGTGAAGGTGGTATTTTAAGATGAGCGAATATATTCTTGAGATGGTGCACATAACAAAAGAATTTCCAGGTGTCAAAGCGCTTGATGATGTAACTTTTAAGGTTAAAAAAGGTGAAATCCACGCTCTTGTTGGTGAAAATGGTGCAGGAAAATCCACTTTGATGAAGATTTTAAGCGGTGTGTATCCGTATGGCACATACAGCGGCGATATTTTCATTGAAGGCAAGAAGCAGCATTTTAGAAATATTAAAGACAGCGAACATGCAGGTGTTGCAATAATTTACCAGGAGCTGACCCTTGTTAAAGGCATGACTGTAGGCGAGAATATCTTTCTTGGCAGAGAGCCTGTTGTAAACGGGATTATAAACTGGAATAAGGTCTATGCTGATTCTAAAAAACTTTTTGAAAAGCTAAACATTGAGATAGATGTTTATGAAAAAGTTGAAAATTTAGGAATAGGCCAACAGCAGATGGTTGAGATTGCAAAGGCTATTTCAAAAGATAGCAAGATTTTAATTCTTGATGAGCCAACAGCAGCATTAACAGAGAGTGAAACAAGGCAGCTTTTCAGAATTTTAAAAGACCTCAAAAACCACGGGGTTACCTGCATATATATCTCTCACAGACTTGAAGAAATATTTGAGATAGCAGATACAGTAACAGTTTTAAGAGATGGTAAAACAATTTCAACAGACCCAATATCAAATCTCACTGAAGATGAGATAATAAAAAGAATGGTTGGGCGAGAACTTACTCAAAGGTATCCAAAAGTGCCACACAAAGCAAAAAGAACAATTATGGAAGTTAGAAACTTTTCTGTTTATGACAAAGATAATCCAGAAAAGAAGATAATAGATAATGTAAGCTTTGAGATAAAAGAAGGAGAAATTTTGGGTATATCAGGACTTATGGGGGCTGGCAGAACAGAACTTTTTATGAGCATATTTGGAGCATATCCAGGAAGAAAAGAAGGAGAAATTTGGCTTGAAGGGAAGAAAATAAGTATAAATAACCCCAGAGAGGCAATAGAACACGGGATATGTTATCTTTCAGAAGACAGAAAACGATATGGGCTTGTGCTCATGATGGATATAAAAGACAACATATTGCTTCCAAACTACCAGAAGTTTGCAAACGGTGGGATAATAAATATTCCAAAGTCACTCAGCACAGCTTTGGATTATGTTGGTAAGCTCAGAATTAAAATAGCTTCACCTTTCCAGCAGGTTATGAATTTAAGCGGTGGTAACCAGCAAAAGGTTATTATTGCTAAATGGCTTTTAGCAAATCCAAAAATATTAATTCTGGATGAGCCTACAAGAGGTATTGACGTTGGTGCAAAGTATGAAATTTATAACCTTATGAACCAGTTTGTTGACCAGGGTGTAGGAATTGTTATGATTTCATCAGAACTTCCTGAGATTTTGGGTATGTCAGATAGAATACTTGTTATGCAAAAGGGCAAAATTGCAGGTGAGCTCATGGCCGAAGATGCAACTCAAGAAAAGATTATGACTTTAGCAACAGGAGGAAGATAGGTTATGAATTTGAAAAAAAACTTGCGAACTTACACTCTCATAATTGCAATTCTCCTTATATGGACAATATTTACAGTACTTACTGATGGGAATTTTCTAACACCAAGAAATCTTTCAATGCTTGCAAGACAGATGGCAATCACAGCTCTTGTTGCAATTGGTATGGTATTTGTAATTGTTGCAGGGCACATTGACCTTTCGGTTGGTTCTGTTGTCGGATTTACTGGTGCTATTGCTGGTGTTTTGCAGGTTTGGAATGGGTGGTCAACTCCTGCTACAGTTATTGCAGTTTTGATAGTTGGTATTATAATTGGTATATGGCAAGGATACTGGGTTGCATACAGGGGCGTTCCAGCATTCATTGTTACGCTGGCAGGAATGCTTGTGTTCAGAGGCGGTGTGCTTTTAGCAAGCAAGGGTATCACAATATCACCTTTTAAAGATAGTTTTAGATTTATCGGGCAAGGATATTTGAATAAAGCTTTGAGCATTGCATTTGGGGCTGTTTTAATTGTTGGGTATCTTCTTTTAACAATTAGCCAGAGAAATAGAAGGAAAAAATACAACTTAGAAGTTTTGCCAATGGGCTTGGAGATTGCAAAAGCTGCAGTTGTAATTGCTCTTATTGTTGCATTTACGGGCGTTATGATAAGCTATGAGGGAATTTCTATTCCTGTTCTGATACTTGTTGTGTTTACAATCCTGCTAACATTTGTTTCTCAGAACACAACATTTGGAAAATATGTGTATGCAATAGGTGGAAACAAAGAAGCAGCAAGTCTTTCGGGTATAAACATTAGAAATGTGACAATGAAGATTTTCATTCTCATGGGATTTTTATCGGCACTGGCAGGAATTGTATTAACATCAAGACTTGACGCTGCAACATCTGGTGCTGGAACAAATATGGAGCTTGATGCAATTGCTGCTGCAATCCTCGGTGGAACAAGCACACTTGGCGGTGAAGGAACAGTTCCGGGTGCTATCATAGGTGCTTTAATTATGGCAAGCATAGACAACGGTATGAGCCTTTTGAACTTGGAATATTCATATCAGCTGATTGTAAAAGGACTTGTTCTTGTATTTGCAGTTTGGCTTGATATTATGTCAAGAAAGAAAGCATAAAAATATACATCAGTAAGCTAAGAAAAAATATAGGTTTGTCCTTTTGAAAATAACAAGGGGCTGGCTTTGTTTGAACATCAACCAGCCCCTTAAATATTTAATTTATGCTTATTTATCACTTCATTAGACTTTTCCTACAAGCAATGAGATGCCAGCAAGCAAAAGATTAATAACAGCTACTACCAAAGAGCATATTACACTTTTTGCTTTGCTCAGACCTGCGACTACATATACTCCAATTCCAAGTAATACAAGATACCAAATTTCAAAGATATTAAAGGTCTTTGCTAAAACTTGTGCAAAAGAAGTATCCTTTGCTGCTAAAAAATCAACAGGGCTTTTGTGAGTAATAAGAAAAATTGCAATGTGCAGAATGTACTGGAGTATAGTAATAAGAATTGCTGTTGACACAAGCGCAAAGGACTTTTTGAAGTTTATATTACCTTTCAAAATTTTGACTATTACCAAAACAACAAGACTGAAAATAACTATTACCAAACCAGCGCCGAACAAGCTTGAAAATGCCCTTACAGCCGGGGAGAGAGAAAACTGCATTGTCTTTACGGTCATCTCAAGATTCTGAGTAGGAGGATTTTTCATGTTCTCCCTAACCCAACTCTCAATTTGTTCTTTTGAAGGTGAGGGAAGAATTAGCTGATAGACAAATGTAGCAATTACGTATAGAAGAAATTGTTCCAAAAATACGCCTTTTTCTTTTACTATTTCAAATACTCTGGAGGGGCGAATAATAAGGTATAAGAGATTTTTTGGTTTTAAAACTTCCATTTGTCAAAACCTCCCCTTTTATTTTATTCTTCTTTCAATGCAGAGATTACTTCAATCGAGACTGCTTTTTTAGCAGGGTAAATCCCGGCAATAATGCCAACTAGGGTTGAAATGCATAAAACAAACAAGGCAAGTGGAATGTTAAAACCGATACTAAAGTCGTTTATGGCTGGGAAGCGTGCCCTTAGCACAAGACCTATCAAAAAATTCAATGCAAATCCAGCTATTACAGAAAAAACACCGCCCAAAAAACCCAGAAAGCCTGATTCAAAAAGAAACAAAAGCAAGATGTTTTTAGAACTTGCACCTAATACTTTAAATATCCCAATTTCTTTTCGCCTCTCTAAAATTGCCATTATCATTGTATTTGCAATACCAAAAGCTGCAACAACCAGTGATATTGCTCCAATTCCGCCAACTATGATTTTTACCGCATTTAAAAACTTTTCGATAACCTCTTGCTGTTCTTTGATTGAGGTATAGTAGTATTTTTCTCTTTCTAAGAATTTTTCCACCTCAGGTATGTGCGAAGGACTGTCTACAACTAAAAATGTATAGGTATATCCAGTCTTTTTGATAAAATCCTGCTGAGAATATCTCCAGTCTTCAATCTTATCCATAGCTTTCATTGGCAGAATTATAGAAGAATCAAAATTAAAATCACTCTTTGCAATTCCTCTTATTTTAAATGAAAACTCTTTTGTTTCTTCTTCACCTGCCTGATTGATTCTTTTGCTCTCAATCTTTATAGCCTTGTTCACAAGCTTTTTAACCTCATTTTCATCTGCAAAACCTCCTTTAGAAGGATTGGCAATCAGTTTTGCAATCCCATAACCAAGTATGCATCCGCTTTCATTATCATCTTTCGGGAACCTGCCAAACTGCAGAGTGTATTTTTTTGAAAATTCTTTGACAGATGTTGCAACAAGTGTTACTGTGCCTTCAAATTTCTTAAATTTCAGGTTTCCATTAGTAAAATAAAAAGGAATGACAAACTTTACATGTCTGAGTTTTTCAAGTTTTTTTATGTCTTTGTCGTGAATTTCAGTTTTCAACTTTTCAAGAGTATACCCTGCATTGGTGTTAGGCATAACATATATGACATCAGCATTTCCCAAGCTTGAAATGCCTTTTACTATATAATCCTTAAAAGATGTACTGATTGACACAACAACAAAAAGTCCCAAACTTCCAATAAATATTCCCATAACGGTAAGCGCAGTACGAAGTTTTCTTCTTTTTATGTTTGTCACAATCAAAGAAAGTATGTCTGAAAACTTCATTTTCTCTAATCACCCAATCCTAAAAAGCTTTTAAGTAAACTACCTTTATTTTTGGTCTTTGAGCTGGATTTTGGCTGTGTGGATGGAGCTTTTAGAATTTTTGTAATCGTAAATTTTTTATTGAACTGGTCATTATATGATATTACAACTTTGACATTCTTTTGTTTTTTTGCCTCAACAACAATAGATTCCTGATAGTCATCTCCATTTTCCAGTGTACCAACAAATGAGCTTGTTTTACTGTCAGCAAACGCTTCAATTAAAACATTTTCAAGAGTACACTTGCCAATATTTACAATCTTCAAGTTAAGTTTTCCTGTTGTTTGGTCAAACTTCAATGTCTGAACCAAAAGCTGAGGATTGTACCCGACAACAACTCCGACAATTTTAGTCGAGGTAATTAAAACTTTGTCTTCTTTGAAACTAACAGATAAAACAAGGTTATAAACACCAGTTTTTAACTCTACGTCTGCAATCATGTTGAGTGACAATCTTTTTTTCTCACCCTTTTGAAGCTTTTTAAGATATATTTCATTTGTGGTTCCAATTGGGGAAAAGCCAGACAATGTCTGCCTTCCTTCAATTGACAGAAGTTTTATTGTTATGTCATATAAACTCTTTTCAGAGTTATTGAAAAGTTCAAAATTCAGTGCAAATTTAGTTCCAGGTACTACTCTTGATGGTTCTGTCCACACCTTTTGGATTATTAAACTATTCTGGTCAGCAAAAGTTTTGGGTTTAAAACTTAGAACAACAACTAAAGTAAACACTATAGCAAGTGCAAATGTTATTATTTTTTTCCTCATCTTAAGAAATCTCACCTTCCTTTATTTTAATTTTTTATTGTCTTTTACTTAAGTTCCAATTATTAGTCCATCAGCAATTTTTATCACTCTTGAAGCAGTTTTGCTCACAACTTGAGAGTGGGTTACAACAACAAGTGTAATATTTTCATTTTTGTTAAGCTGAAGCATAAGGTCAAGAATCTCCTGACCATTTTTGCTATCAAGATTTCCTGTTGGCTCATCAGCAAGAATTATTTTAGGGGATGTTACAAGCGCCCTTGCAATTGCAACTCTTTGCTGCTGCCCGCCAGAAAGTTCAGCAGGTTTGTGAAAAAGTCTATCTTTTAAACCTACCTTTTCAAGCATAAAAGCAGCCATCTCACGACGCTTCTTTTTACTAATTCCTTTGAACATAAGCGGAATTTCCACATTCTCAACCGCCGTAAAATGAGGTATAAGGTTATATGACTGAAAAACAAATCCTATATTTTCTCTTCTAAAAATGGCAAGCTGATTTTCGCTCATGGCTGTAATGTCTTTGCTGGCAATCACAACACTTCCCTCAGAAGGTCTTAAAAGCCCACCAATGATGTTTAGTAGTGTTGTTTTGCCTGAACCTGACTCACCAACAATCGCAACAAACTCACCTTGGTAGATTTCTAAACTGATTCCTCTTAAGACTTCCACACTGTTTGTTCCTATTTTAAAGGATTTTTTCACATTTTCAACTTTTATTAGAGCTTCATTTGCAGACAAATTGTCATCTTCACCTCTCTTTCCCATTTACTCAGTTTTTTAGATTTTTGAGCAACTTATTGATTAGTAAAGTTGATTAGTAGAATTTCAAATGAGATTGTAAGTTGCATTTTTGCTTTCAGCTTCTGAACAGCACCTTCTCATTCTCAAACATCTTTGAGGCGAATATAATAGAGGCAACAAGATATACGGTTGAAGAAACTATGAATAATAACAAGTGCTGAATATTTATGATTCCATATATTAGCTCTTTGAATATTGCAAGTGAATTGATAAGCGGTATGATAAAGTAAGAATCTACCAAGTCATTTGGAGTTTTATACATTGTGAAGTAAGCGGGGATTAGCACCAAAAAGGTAATAGGTGTAAGATAAGTTTGAGCCTCTTTGAACGACCTTGCATATGAGGCAATGGCAACTTCAACTGCACTGAAAATTATAGCTGTCAACACCACAACAATAAACATTACAAAGTAAACAGATGCAGGAAGTGCAAGAGCTGCTATATCCCCCAATTCTTTTGTTGCATCTTTTCCAAGGACCAATGGCAAAAGCCAAAATGTGAGTCCAAGCCCTATCAGTGAGGTAACTCCGCTTATTATTGCCATTATTGAAACTGAGATATATTTGCCTGTTACAAGTGAGATGCGTGATGCAGCAGTTGTCAACAGTGGTTCAAGAGTTCCTCTTTCCTTTTCACCAGCTGTTATGTCAATAGCAGCATTCATGCCACCAAGTGAGGTATTGAGCACTACAAACATAGGGACAAGTATTGCCAGCAAAAACAATGCCATTTTGCGAGGAGGTGCAACATTTTCTTTTATAATTACAATGGGTTCAATAATTTCAGGATTAATATTTTTTGCCAGAAGCCTTTGCTTTGTTATGTTTTTTGCAAAGTTACTTATAATTTCATTTAAGATTGAACCAACATTTGATGATTTTGAATCAGATCCATCAACTAAAATCTTTATATTAACCTGCTTTTCTTTTGAAAGGTGGTCCAAAAAATTTTGTGGAATTTCAATCACTGCCTTAATTTTCCCATCTTGCAAATCCTTCTTTGGATTTGAAGATTGAACAATATCAAACTGGGAGCTTTTAATTATGTCAACAAGTTGTTTTGCATATTGCTCACCTATGATACAAATCTTTGTTTTTTCAGGTTTAACCTCAAACGCAGACTTAGATGCATAAATTATCACAAGAAATATAAGAGGAGTTGTAAGTATGGGCAAGATGAAGTTCATAAAAAGAGCACGTCTGTCTCTGAAAGCATCCTTGAGCTCTTTTTTAAACACAATCCACACATGTTTCATATTTATCTTCATTTGCTATCACCCACCAATCTGATAAATACATCTTCAAAGCTGTGACCAGAGAATCTTTGCTTTATCTCATCAATTGATCCAAGTACTACAAGCTTTCCTTTGTGAATAATTGCAACCCTGTCACACAGCTTTTCAACCTCACTCATTGAATGGCTTGAAAATATGATTGTTCTTCCTTCCTGTTTGCAAAGCCTTATAAAGTCATGTACCTCTTTTGCACTTGATACATCCAAAGAGTTTGTCGGCTCATCAAAGAGCATCACTTCTGGATTATGAATTATTGACCTTAAAAAGCACACCTTCTGCTTCATACCTTTTGAAAATGTTCCGGCAGGCTTGTCGATATAATCTTGCATACCAAACCTTTCAGATAGCTCATCAATCCTCTTTTTAATCTCATCCTTCTTCATATCGTGCAAAAGTCCAAAATATTCAATGTTCTCCCGGGCTGTAAGCCTTGCATAAAGCCCACTTTCGCTTCCAAACAAAATTCCTATCTTTCTTCTTACCTTTTCTGGTTCTTTTGTAATGTCAAGCCCTGAGATAATAGCTGTGCCAGATGTCGGTTTTAGCATTGTTGCAAGCATCCTTAAAGTTGTTGTCTTGCCCGCGCCGTTTTCACCAAGGAGCCCGAAAATTTCGCCTTTGTTAATGGTAAAAGATAGCCTGTCAACCGCCCTGACCTTGCCAAAGTCTTTGGTAAGTTCAATAAGTTCAATCATACACAAAGCAGCCTCCTTTTCACATATTTTTGTTAATTAGTATTTATAATTTTAAAATTTCCTTCTTTGTATATCACCCCTCCTGTCTGTAGAATGAAGCAGAAACAGCGATGTATGAACTAATGAGCAAAATTATCGAAATCAGCAAATATATTGGTGACCAGAGACTATTTTTGTACAGATTCACAATAGATGCTATTAAATTGTCGTTTGATACTGTTGCAGTTTTTGCTAAAGCTAATACTGTTATAAGAATAATCAAGAGAAAGAAAGGTAATAGTCCATACAACAATTTTGATAATGATTTTAACATTTTGTTTTTAACAAAATGTGGAAAAGAATAAAGTAATGAAAACAATGAAATAAATAATAAGTTAGTAGCAAGTGGTGAAACGAAAAACAAAAATATATTAAGTTCAATCCTATTTGGTTTGCTAAAAATTGCAAACAAGCTTGAGATAAAAAAGACAGAACAGTATAAGAATGAGAAAATAATATCATTGGTAAATATCCAAAAAGCAATTGTTTTTCTTTTTACAGGCAACAAAAAGTAAAATTTTAAAACAGAATCCAATATATAACTAGATTTTACATAACTTTTATCAAAAAATAAAGCTATTTTAAAAGTTACAAAAACTACTGGAATAAGAAGAGAGAATGCAATTACAAATGCAGAATATGCATTTCTATCAAAATTATTGCTATTAACATTTAACAAAAGTAAATTTAAACAAAACCAAAGAACTGAAAAAAATCCGGTAATTAAAAGGTGCATTTTTATTTCACTGGGATGAGGTTTAAATTTATGCAATTACTTCACCTCACTCTACATATCACTTTAACGCTGTATATTTATAAAAAGCAGTTTAGATTTCTCGCCTGTAAATTGCAGCTTTGTTTACAATGAATGAAATTAAAAACAGTATTATTGATACAAATAAGACTATTAAAGCACTTTTATGGTTTGTATATAAATTTGTAATAAATTTTTCCTCTCTTTTATGAATTTCTGAAAGACGAAGACCAAACCAGAAAGGTATGTAAGCAGCTAATATTATTATAAAGTTTACAATAGTGTTATAGATTGTTTGGAAAGCTGAATTTTTAATAAAGTAGAGCAGTGAATATAGGATAGTACAGATAGAATACCATACAAGTACAATAGAGAAAATCCAGAAGAAAGATAAAATGAAAATGTATGAGTGGGTTAAATTAAACACTTTTAAGATTAACATTCCGATGTTAAGAAAGAGAATATATATCAAGATTATAATAACATCTAAAATAAACTCCAAAGTAACAATCTTATTTCTTTTAATAGGCAGTAAAAAAAGCAGAGAAGTATAAGATATACTGCCATATAGTTCACGTAGTTTTGTACTTTGAACGAAAAAGCTTGATTTTATTGCAAACAACATAAACAGAATAAAGGTGGTATAGATAGTTCCAATAAAGAGAGAAAGATCAATCTTGCCTGTTTTTCTCACAGGCTGGGATATACACAAAAGAAAAATAAGAAATACGATACCTGAAATAATCTTATTTTCAACCCTTTTAAGCAATTTAATGTAAGCAAACATTTTTAACCTCGCTCCTTTAGGATTTATCTTAAAAATCATTGTTTGAAAGAATTTTGTATGAAATAATATATGAAATAACCATTAAAACAACAATATATGCAAGCGAAACAGCTGTCATTATGTATATTGATTCAAAAATTTTAATTTTATGATACAAAATTTGCAAAGGTTCAGCAAAAACAAAAGGTACTCCAAAGTAAAAACAAAACAGAAGAAGTACTGTATACAAGTTTTTTTGAGTTGATTTTCTAAATGCAATAAAAACAGGCTGAAGAACTGTTATCATAACAAATTCTGTAAATATATATGACAAAAGTTTGCTGTTAAACTCAAGTATAAGATAAGAAGAATCAATATTAACTATAAATAAATATCCAATCATACTAATAAATTGAAATATTAGCAATAAAAATCCATCTTTTAAAAATCGACTAATTATAATTTGCCATTTTTTAATAGGCAAGAGCAAACTCAAAGATATTTCATACGAAAAACTATTTGAGGTAAAAGGGTTATTTAACATGGTAAATGTAAGAAAAATAGCTACAAAAAAGTAAGATAAATATTCTTCCCAGAATATAGTAGCAGATGCTGGTGGATTTAATAGGTTACCAACTATCCAAAGAACAATAATGTATAGAAAGAAATACAAAACTGATGTATATATACTTTTCCTATAGAACTTCCAAAACTTCATCCTTTTCATCCCTTCTCACAAGCATTACATAGAACTTTTCAATTGATGGTTTTTCAACAACAAAGCCTGGCTGCATACAATTTTCAATTTCATTCTTTTTGCAAAGAGCTTCAAACGAAAATGAACCTTTTTTACAAGATAAAACTATACTTTGTGGGATTTTGTTACTCTCTGAAGAAGGTCCTTTTACTATACAATAATCCTCTTCAATGCTTTCACGCGATGAAGAAAAGATGATTTTGCCATTATCTATGATTGTCACAAAGTCTGCAACATTCTCAATATCAGAGACTATATGAGTTGAGTAAAACACAGCTTTTTCTTCAGACTGGACAAAACTCTGCAGAATCTCAACAAACTGATTTCTTGCAACAGGGTCAAGCCCAGATGTTGGTTCATCTAAAATCAAAAAGTCAGGTCTTATAGATAGAGCTAAAGCAATAGACAGTTTCATCACAGTTCCTTTTGAGAGATGAAATATCTTTTTGTTCTGGTCAATTTCAAAAAGGTCACAGAGCTTGTTGTAAAGCCTGTCATCCCAATTTTTGTAAAATGACTTCATTATCTCTTTTACATCTTTTGGTTTTAACTGACCTGGCAAAATTGGAGTTTCTAATACAACTCCAAGCCTTTGTTTTATCTCGGTTTCATCACAGTTAAAAGGCTTTTCGAATATGAAAACCTCTCCACTTTCCTTTTTTGCAAGGTCAAGTATACACTTTATCAAAGTAGTTTTTCCAGCACCGTTTTTCCCCAAAAGTCCCATGATATAGCCACTTTCTAAGGTAAGTTCTGGTATTTCAAGCCTAAAGTTTTTGTACGATTTTGTAAGGTTTTTTACTTTCAAGGCAATCATCTTTGACCTTCCTCTCCTTTATACAATCTTTCAATTGTTTCTAAAAGCTTTTTTAGGTCAACTCCAAGTATTTTTGCTTTCTGAACAATAGCTTTCAAATCATTTTCAATTTCTTGAACGCCCAAAGTAGAAATCTTTTCTTTATCAATGTCAGCAACAAATGTGCCTCTGGCAGGGACTGTTACAATAAATCCTTCTTTTTCAAGTTCTTCATAAGCTCTTTTGGTTGTAATAACACTGACATTTAGCTCTTTTGCCAAGACCCTGATTGATGGAAGACTATTTCCTGCCTTAAGACTTCCTTCTATTATCTGCTTCTTTATTTGATTTTTGATTTGTTCATATATGGGCTGGTTTGACGTTTGCGAAATCACAAGCTTTAACACATTTTCCTTTCTCCTTTTGCATACTGTATATATACAGTATATACAGTTTTAATTGGGTTGTCAATATTTTTCGCAAAACATATTGAAATGATAGAAAAATTATGTGAAAATAGTATCAGGGTGTGTAGTCAAATGACAATTAAGAAGATAGTTTGAGATTATACAAAAAGTTGTTATCAGATGTGAGTTTCATTTAAATATTGTAATTTTTTTAATTTAGTAGTAGATTTAACTCTCAGTTTAATATAAAGAAGAGGAGTTGCAAAATGGAAAAGAAAACTTTTGAAAATCCCTTTTTGATGGCATTTGTAGTGTATCTGGTTATAAGCTTGGTTGTTATTTTTATTTTTATTGCTAAAATAAACAGATTAGAAGTATTCAAGACAAACTATAATGCCAAAATACCCAATATCTTCTTTGCTGAATATTCGTACAAGCTCTCTGATGCAAAGGATATCCTAAAGCATCTTGTAGAAGACCAAAATATTGATTTTTCGTACTTGAGAGGGAGAGCAGAAGAATATTTTTTAAACAATACATTGACAATGTCAATTGCAAAAGAACCTGATATCTTTGAGGAAAAGGATATTAGCAGGATAATGAATGAAAGGTATGGTCTTGTTGTTAAGGTGAGAGATTTTGTAAGAAAGATAAACGAAAGGATAATTGTGCCCAAAGACAGAAATCTTGCGCTGCAGATTAAACCCGATATTGAAAAGATAATTTTTTTGCTTGACGCTTTGAATGAAGACTTGCAGTCGTTCAGAGATTCTAATACGAAAAAGGTATATAAGGAGTATGAAAAGGAGCTTTTGGAGTATTTTAAAAAGGTTGAGAAGAAAATTTTGCAATAAAGTCAAGGGTAAATTGTACTAATATAAATCAATTCAAGGCTGCCTCGATATGGCAGCTTTTTTTATTATCTCTTGAAACATTAGATTATTTTTAAACACCAAAAAATTTTAAGTTTTTTCAAAAAGAAAGAAGGATTTTAGCAATTAATGCCGAAATATAATAATCAATGCAAATTGATGCTAATGTTAAAGAAAAAGGTGGGATATTTACATGAGAGCAAAATTTATCTTTGAAGTATCTGAAAAACAAGGACAGGTTCATGAACTTCCTATCTATTACAGAACCATTTTTATGAGTTTTTTAAAAAGAGCACTATCACTTTACAATCAAGAATATTTCAACAGGCTTTACTGGTGGGAAGATAAAAAGAATAAATGGCAAAAGCCTTTTGTCTTTGCAGTAAATCTTCCCAATATGAACTTTCAAGATGATACCGTTTCTTTCAAAGGAGATATTTTGCTTAATCTTTCCACATCTGACTATGAGTTTTTTGTAAACATGTACAATAGCTTACTCAACAATCGTCTCTATCCATACCCTTTAACAGATAGTTGCAAGATTGCGCTTAAGCGAACGTATTTGGTAAGAGAGCCAGAAAAGTTTGACTCAAAAATGACCTTCAAAACGTTTGCTACAATTTTGATTGAAAAAAAAGAAGGCAAAAAAAAGGTGCCAGTTTTGCCTTTTGATGAAGGGTTTGAAGAGATTTTCAACGATGTTGTTGACTTTGAGATAAGAAATATTCGTATTTTGAGAGGACAAAACAAAGGACTGCAAAAAAGGTTTTATCTGAACTATAAGGGATGTAAACGATTGATACAATTTCTAGAGCTTTCGTTGTTTTTATACAGTCTTATCTGGATTATGGAGCTATTATTTGAAATAAATCAAATTTTCTCGGTCCTCTTCTCCTATTAAGTTTCTTCTTCTCAGTTAGTATTTCAGTAATCTTTTTATCACGTAATACAACTTTAAAAATTTTTTATTTTGAGCTTGGATAGTTTAGTCATATTCTTTGTCCTCCTTTAAAAATTTTATTTTGAAAAAGAAGGATTTATACAGTTAATGTCGAAATATAATAAACAATACAGTTTAACACAAGAATTTGTTAAAAAAGGAGAGATTGTTTGAGATGAGAGCAAAATTTATATTTGAAGTACATAATGGGTTTAATGAAACCAAGGAACTCCCAGTTTACTATAGAACCTTATTTATGGCTTTTTTAAAAAAAGCGCTATCATCATACAATGAGGAATATTTCAAAAGGCTTTATTGGTGGGAGGATAAAAAGAATAAGTGGCAAAAGCCGTTCGTTTATGCGGTAAATTTGCCCAACATGAATTTTTCAGACGATAAAGTGCTGTTCAGGGGAGATATAGTTTTAAACCTTTCAACTTCCGATTATGAGTTTTTTGTCAATATCTACAATAGTTTAATCAGCAGCAAACTATATCCTCATAAATTGGCTAATAACTGTGGAATCAAGCTCAAGAGGGCATACCTTATAAAAGAACCAGAACAATTTTCTTCAACTATGACTTTCAAAACCTTTTCACCTGTGCTGATTGAGAAAAAAGAGGGAGATGAGAAAATTCCAGTTTTGCCCTATGATGAAGGATTTGAAGAGGTTTTGAACGAAGTAATTGACTTTGAAATTAGAAATCTCAGAATTTTGCGAGGGCAAAATAGAGGACTTCATAAAAGAATTAGTTTCAGGCCAATAAATATCAAAAAGATTGTTGTAAAGCATAAAATTTCTGAGTTTGTAGAAAACACCGGCAAAGAGATTATGTATCTTACAGGCTTTGGCGGTATATTTGAACTATCAGGACATCCTGATGATTTAAAAGAGATTTATCAAAATGGTCTTGGATTTAGAAGAGGGCAAGGATTTGGTTTTATTGAAGTGGTGAGGTAATAATATGAAAAATAAAAGGGGAATAGGAAAAAATGAAGGAGAGGGTTTATTTAGGTGACTGGGCTTATAATGCAGGGATTATAGGCTTTATTGAGATTATGCTGGATGGAGAAGATATAGATTCTCAAAACATTATAACTATTGGACTAAATTACATTGAATTTGAAAGAGAAAGTTTGCGAGGGTTTTCCGACAAGTTTTTTAAGAAAGCTTATCAGAGGTATCCAAGGACAGATGAGATTATAAATGAAGGAAAGGATTTACTGGAACAACTAAATAACCGAAGTGATATAGATGAACAGCAGAGAGAGAGAATAAGAAAGTTTAAAGACAGAGTTAATGGTTTTGCAAAACTGAGCAGGCTTGCGAAAGAATATGGATGCAGTTTGAATAAAAAGTTTAATAAAAATGAAGCAGTAGATTTTGTAAACACGATAATAAAAATTTTGGAAGATAGAAAACAGGAGTTTATGGAAAACGATGTAAAGGTTTATTTGAACAGTGTTAGCTCAGTATATGGTGAAGCAAGCTTTCTAAATAGGCAAATTACAGAAAACCTAAAAGAAAAGTTTTACAACGACTTTGAAAAACCTATAATAGAGAAGGCCAATGAAGAGGACAAGAAGTATCCCTGTATATTTTGCGGTGAGAGAAAAGCTAAAAAAGGTGCAATGTTTAACACAGGGATTGTGAATTTTCTTGGAGCAAACAAAGATAACAAGAATTTCTTCTGGAACTTTAAGCCTCAGCTGCCTATATGCGAAATCTGTGAGCTTATGTATTTCTGTATTTTTGCGGCCCTGACTGAATTTAGAGTTGGACAAACCAAAAGGTTTTACTTTGTAGATAAAAGTACTTCTGTTTTGGAGCTATATCAAGCAAATAAATTGTTTATGGAAATAATGTCAAAAGAAGAAAATTTACTCAAAGACAAAGGAATTTTGAACTTCATAAATGATTACTTATTGTTAAAACTGAGGGAAGAAAGCAAGTTTGCCCTAACTAACGTTCTTTTTGTTGAAATAGATCTCTCTTCAGTTGCTCCAAAGGTTTATGGCTTCAATATATCCAAGCAAAAGGCTGAATTTGTAACCTCCAATTATGAATTTTTTGAAAATGTTGTGGGAACCAAAATAACTGTGAAAGACAATACCTTGTATCCTTTCCACGAGCTTTTGCAGAGGTTTTTAAATAATACGCTAAGCTTTCAGTTTGTATCATTTTTAGAAAGTCAGTTTATAAGCTCTAAAAAAGTGAATTCAAAAATTAAAACAAACCTTTCACCCTATAGGCTTCAAATGTTTAACATTATCACATATAAATTTCTAAAAAGCATAAAAAGAGGTGAAATGTTGATGGATGAAAAAAGTTTGTGGAGGATGTACTTTTTTGGACAGGAGTTAAAGAAAACATTCTTAAAATCAGGTGCAGAAAACAAGATAACGAGCCTTGCATATCGTTTGATTTCAGCACTTAGAATTGGTGACATAAACACCTTTATGAATTTAGTTATTAGAACTTATATGAACTATAACATGGAAGTACCGGCTTTATTTGTTTCGTGTATAAATGATAAAGACAATTTTTGCGCATTAGGATATAGCTTTGTAAACGGGCTTTTGGGAAGTGAAAGAGATGAAAGATTAGAAAATGAGGAGGATGAGGAGAAATGAGTAAAAATGCAGGTATCACGATTACAGTTGTGTTTGAAGCGATGAGCTTGAATTATGGAGAGAGCGTAGGGAATATCTCTGAACTTAAAAAACTTACAAGAGAAAATAAAGTGTATACTTACATGTCAAGACAGGCATTGAGATATGAAAAACACAAATTTATGCTGGAAAATTCAGAGTACAGGGAAGCGCCTGTAACAGGAGATGAGCAGGTTGTGCAGTTTACAAAAGAAGCAACAATCACACAATACCCCGAAATAGATTTATTCGGTTATATGAAAACATCTGGGCAGGGGCAGGGTGCACAGACAAGGACGACAGTTGTCAAAATAACACCTGCTGTCTCTTTAGAAGAGTATAAAAACGACATAGAATTTGCAACCAATTTAAATTTAGCAAAAAGAGCAAATACCAATCCAAACCCTTATCAGCTTGAACAGCATAAGTCTCTTTACACCTATACTATTTCAGTTGATTTGGATAGATTAGGTAGAGACTTTGATGAGAAGGGAAATGTCATTGAAGAGGTGCCTATTGAAGAAAGACTGAAAAGACTTAATACCCTCTTTGATGCAATAAAGTTTTTGAGCAGAGAAATCAAGGGAAGAAGAGAGAATTTAAGTCCACTTTTTGTAATAGGCGGACTTTATCCAGTTAAAAATTCCTTTTTCTTGAACAGAATTAAGATCATAAAAGATGACGTTGGCTATGCAATTGATGCAAGGTTACTTAATAGTACATGCGAGCTGACTCTTCCAAATGGTAAGAAGGTTTATGATTATACTTTATTAGGATTGATAGAAGGATTTTTTGTAAATGAAGAACAACTCAAGAAACTTTTGCCGGATTCAAGTGGAACAATTGATTACTTCTTTGAAACTTTAAAAGAGAAAGCACAGAAATATTATAAAGAGGGGACAGTTTGAAGATGTCTCAAAAACTTCTGAAGATTAAACTTTATCAGCCTTTTGCAAACTTCAGAAAACCTTTTTCATATGGAATAGTAGATTCTTACCCTCTGCCTCCGCCTTCCACTGTAAAGGGTTGGCTTCACAATATCTTGGGGGCAAAAAATGGAGAATATTACAAAATGGCTGTTTCTATTTGTGGAAAGTTTAATTCCATCGTTTATGACATTCAAAGAATCATAAAATTTGACAGATTAAGAAAAGAAGATTCCTCTGCTCCAATTTTAAAAGATGTCTCAGCGAGGGTATTAAATGGCATTATATATGTGACCAACCTTGTTGATGTAGAGCTATGTATTCATGTAAATGCAGAACAAGAGGTTTTAAAAGGGATTTCTCTTGATATCTTTAATTCTTACTGGGGACTTGGAAGAAAAGAAGACTTGTTGAGAGTGGATGAAGTGAAGTTCTTTGAACCTCAAGTTGTAGAGTATAGGGAGTATGTAAAGCACAAACTTCCTGACATAGGGATGTATCTAAAGACAAGTACTGCGGAGAAGTTGAGGGTTGATGGAATTAGGTTCAGATTGAATAATCGTTATATAAAAACCAAAGATGGTCTTAGGATATTTACGGATAAAAAGGATGTAGTGTATTTTGAAAATCTTCAACATTTAAACCCTATAATGTCTGTTAGTGATAAGCTGTTAGTAGATGATGAAAATATTCTTATTGATTTAATAGGTGATGATGAGTATGAAAGCCTATGAGGATATAGATCTTTACGCAAAGAGATTTAAAACTGAGAAAGGTTATGAATACCAGACAATATACGAACATACAATGACACTACTGCAGAATATGGAAAAATTATTCAAAGAGTATAGAGAGGAGATCGAAGAAGGTTTCCAAAAACTTCAGATTGACCTTGAGATGTTTAAATATTTGCTAAAATTAGCAATAATATATCATGATTTGGGCAAGGCGAATTCAAACTTTCAAAGAAAGATAAGAGACAAGACAAAATCAAATGAGGTACCTCAAGTAAAGTGCTTGTCTGTGGAGGTACCTCATAACTTTATCTCAATAGCTTTTGTGGCTTTGGAAGATGAGATAGACAAGGGGAATATCAGCCCAGAAGATTTTGAAAATTTGCTTTTTGCTATTGCATTTTCGCATGACAGGGGTTTTGATTTCAACTACCAATATTTTGAAAAATACATTTGTGAGGATGTTTCAAAGTATTTAACTAATAAGACATTACTTCCTTTGTTTAAAGAACTTCCTTCATTTCCTACCAAAGATGAAATAGAGAAGAGTTCAAACTATGTATATAGAACTATTGACTGGTTGAAAGAGGTCATGCTCAAAAGTTATACCGACCTTTACAATAAAAACACAATTATGAGAATTCTTTTGAAAGGTTTTCTTCATAGACTTGATCATTCAAGTTCTGCAGGAATTAGTACAGAAGAAGGAAAGATTACAGATTTTTCTCATAAGGTTGAGAGCTACTTGAAAGAAAAGGGGAATTTCGTTGGTTTTAAAGAATTTCAGCTAAAAGCTTTAGATTTCTCAAACCAGAATGTTATTTTATTTGCTCCCACAGGCAGTGGTAAGACAGAGTTTGGCTTAAACTGGGCAGGCAGAAGCAAATTAATTTACACTCTTCCAATTCGTGTTTCAATCAACGCAATGTACGAAAGACTGGCGAAAATTTTTGGTAGTAATAAGGTTGGAATATTGCATTCTGACAGTATGATTTATCTGCTTGAAAAGTATTCACAATCAGCTGAAGATGTCCAAGAGTTAGAATCCTTATTTGACAATGTAAACCTTGCGAGGAATTTAAGTTTTCCGATAATTGTAACAACCGGCGACCAGATTTTTACATCTGCTTTAAAATGGCCCGGTTTTGAGAAAATATATTCGTTATTCTTATACTCAAAGATTATAATTGATGAGCCACAAAGCTATTCTCCAGAGTCTTTGGCAATTATAATAAAGACCTTAGAAGAAATAGTAAATTTAAATGGACGATTCTGCTTGATGAGTGCCACTGTAAATCCTCTTGTACTAAAGTATCTTGGAGATATTTCTGAATATTTACAGGCATATTCAGATGAAGAATTAAAAAAATGCTGGTCGCATGTTGTTTCGGTCAAACCACTTTCTATTTTAGATTGTGTAGATGAAATTGTAAATTGTGGGAAGCAACAAAATGTACTTGTAATATGCAACACAGTAAGAAGGTCACAGGAAGTTTATAAGGCTATAAAAGAAAGCATAGGAAATTCTGATGATGTCCCGGTTGAACTTTTGCATTCAAGATTTTTGGAAGGGCAAAGAAGGCAAAAAGAACATTTTATTCTTTCAAACCAGAGAAAAAATAGTATTGTAATTTCAACCCAGCTTGTAGAAGCGTCACTTGACATAGATTATGACGTTTTGTTTACGGAACTGGCTTCTGCAGATTCATTGCTGCAGCGAATGGGGAGAGTATACAGGAAAAGACCATATGAGGGGCAAAAACCAAATGTTATTATCCTAACAAAGGAACCAAGCGGAATTGGAAGAGTTTATCAGAAAGAAATTGTTACTAGAACAGAAGAGTTTTTGAAAAGGTTTGACGGAAGAAAAATTACAGAATATGACAAAAAAGAGCTAAATGAATATGCCTACGATGTTGAGGTACTTTCAAACACTAATTTCATGAAGAGTTTCAAAAAAGCATATGAACTTTTGAAGTTAGGATTTAAAGCAGATAGAAAGATTGAAGCTCAAAAGATTTTTAGGGATGTAGTTACAGTTGAAGGTATACCGAGGAAGGTATTCGAGGTAAATGAAGAAACAATCAGAGAGTGCCTGAAGAGAATAGGTTCAAAATCTTTAAGCCCTATTGAGAAACTGCAGCTAATTTCAGATGTTCGAAAGTACACAGTTACAGTTCCGGTGTACTTTTTCGCAAAAGGTGGAGCGAGTGAGTATAGCAAAAAGCTGGGTATATTCATTTTAAATTGTGATTATGACGACGAGTTGGGCTTGTTACCACCTAAGGAATCAGAAAAAGATGATATATGGTAAAAACTACAAAAAGAGAGTGAGCTTTCAAAATGTCAGAAGAAATTCAAGAACTGCAAGACCTCAAATTCCAAGGCATTAAAATCAACTACTTTTATGTTTGCAAAAGAAAACTTTGGCTATTTAGCAAAAACATCACATTTGAAAATCAATCAGACAAAGTATTGCTTGGCAGGATTTTGCATGAGTATTCTTATCCCAAGGAAAAGACAAAAGAGGTCTTAATAGACAATCTTATAATGATTGACATTCTTTCTGACGGGGCAGTAAGAGAGGTAAAATACAGCAGCAGAATGAAAGAGGCAGATATAATGCAGGTTATGTATTATCTTTACTATCTAAAACAAAAAGGGATAGAAAAGCAAGGTATAATCAACTATCCAAAAGAACGCAGGAAAGAAATCTTACAGCTTACACCTGAATATGAACAAAAAGTAAAACAGGCGCTAAGTGAGATAGAAAAAATAACTTCTCAAGCAACTCCACCGCCGGCTACAAAGCAAAAAATATGCAAATCTTGTGCGTACCTTGAGTTTTGCTGGGGGTAAAAGCTATGCAAAAAACACTTTACATTACCTCAAACGGAAGACTCAGAAGAAAAAACAATACCTTGTACTTTGAGACAGAGACTGAAAAAAGGTCAATTGATATCGAAAACATTGAACAAATTCACATCTTTGGTGAAGTCGATTTGAATACCAAGACTTTGAATTATATCTCTCAATACGGCATAGTTCTTCACTTTTACAACTATTACGGATTTTATTTGGGGAGTTTTCTGCCTCGAAAGAAAAACATTTCAGGAGATGTTGTTGTTCGGCAAGCACTTCATTATCTTGATAGGGAAAAGAGAATCTTCTTGGCATACTGTTTTGTCGAATCAGCGGTTTATCATATGATGAGAAATTTAAGAGAAAGAAAAAAAACAGAGGCTTTTTTGAATGCAATTGAAGATGAATGGGAAAATGGCAGGTTTAATATTTCAAGCATATCAGAGCTTATGGGGCTTGAGGGAAGAGTGAGGAATATTTACTATTCGTCTTTCAATCAGTTTTTGCCAGAAGACTTTTACATGGAAAAGCGTGAAAAAAGACCACCGACAAATCCGATAAATGCTTTGATTTCATTAGGAAATAGCCTAATTTATAGCACAGTTTTAACAGAGATTTACCATACTCAGCTTGACCCAAGCATAAGTTTTTTGCATGAACCAAGTGAAAAGAGGTTTTCATTAAGTCTTGATATATCTGAAATTTTCAAACCTCTGATTGTGGATAGTGTAATTTTCAAGCTTTTGAATAATCATCAGCTTACACTTGAACACTTCGATGAGGATTTGAATTATTGCTACTTGAATCAAGATGGAAAAAAGATTTTTATCAATGAACTAAAAAACAAGCTTGAGACAACAGTTCGTCACAGACAGCTAAATAGAAATGTTTCCTATAAGGGATTTATAAGACTTGAGTGTTACAAGCTGATAAAACATTTTATAGGCGATCAGGTTTACTCGCCACTTAAGGCGTGGTGGTAAAAGTTGGTTAAGGAATGGTCAGGTAAACCTCTTTGTCAGTCGTCGAAAGCGTTGAGGAGTGCAGTGCCAATGAAAAGATAGTGCCTATTGGCAGACATTTGTTTCTGTAAGACATCGGTACACACGGACCCAGCAAACATATTTTAAACAAATATATTATAAGTTTTTGCCCAAAGGAGTGATTAAAGATATTTGTAATAGTCACATATGATGTCAATGAAAAAAGAGTCAACAAGGTAAGAAAGATTTTGAAAAAATACTTCACATGGGTTCAAAACTCAGTATTCGAAGGTGAAATCACATTGGGCAAGCTTGAAAAATGCAAACGTGAACTTTTATCGGTTATAGAGAAGAATGAAGATTCAGTGTATTTTTATGAGATGGAATATAAACTTGTGTGCAATAAAAAGGTTTTAGGACAAGAAAAGAACTATGATTCTATTATAATTTGAAGATTTTGAAATGAATCCATTGATGAATAAGTATTTCCGAAACTAACCATTTTGCAGCGAGGCTTATAACTATTTTAAAGTTTCTGTCTTCTTTTCCTACAAGGCTTTCAAGACTCTTTACCATCTCCTTACAAAACCCAACCATCCCCTCGCTGCAATTTATTTTTGTTGTGAAAAATTTGTTAATAGGTTATAATATAGATGTAGCATAGAAAAGATGATATTTATTATTAATGGGTTTTATCTGAACTATGAGGGATGTAAACTAAAGAAAGAGGGAAAGTAAATGGCTTTGATAGATTGTTTTATCTGAACTATGAGGGATGTAAACCGCATTAAGCCACTGCAAGGTAGAATTTGACCAATTGTTTTATCTGAACTATGAGGGATGTAAACTGTATTTGGACTTTAAAATTGTCATTTGCAATATCAGTTTTATCTGAACTATGAGGGATGTAAACGTATGATACAAATGGTAATGAGATTAGATTGTATCTGTTTTATCTGAACTATGAGGGATGTAAACCAATATCCATATTTGCGAGGTGTAGATGGTGTCGAGTTTTATCTGAACTATGAGGGATGTAAACACACTTAAAAAACTTAATGTAGCATTCATTGGTGGAGTTTTATCTGAACTATGAGGGATGTAAACTTTTATTTTCCTTGTTCGTGTATTAAAATCATATTCAGTTTTATCTGAACTATGAGGGATGTAAACATTGAAAGCAAACCACAGATTGTGAATGCTGACCAATGTTTTATCTGAACTATGAGGGATGTAAACTAAAATTTCTATATCGCTAAATATAACAAGCATATAGTTTTATCTGAACTATGAGGGATGTAAACACGCTTCTAACGCAACTGTTTATGACGTTCATAGGTGGTTTTATCTGAACTATGAGGGATGTAAACTCAGTTAATCATTTTAAGCGCTTGGAGCCTTTTTGATGTTTTATCTGAACTATGAGGGATGTAAACTTGAGAACTTTTATATTAACTCTATCAACTAACCCAGGTTTTATCTGAACTATGAGGGATGTAAACTTAAACCAACTAAGTATGCTAAATCAAAAGGCAGCGAGTTTTATCTGAACTATGAGGGATGTAAACACAATCTTGTTGGAATATTTTCAAACAGAGCAACTGTTTTATCTGAACTATGAGGGATGTAAACAAGATGATGTAGCACCATATGTCGCACTTGGCTTTAGGTTTTATCTGAACTATGAGGGATGTAAACTGAAAACAAGAAAGATTTTAATATCAAGCCACTGGACGTTTTATCTGAACTATGAGGGATGTAAACTCAACAATTTTATAGCCAAGTGGTGGAATTCCACCAGTTTTATCTGAACTATGAGGGATGTAAACCTATGATTATTATAACAAAATGTTCTGTTCCTTAAAGTTTTATCTGAACTATGAGGGATGTAAACCGTGTATCCCAAGTTTAACGCACATCTCATTCACCTTGTTTTATCTGAACTATGAGGGATGTAAACTTGATAATATATTTGACTTTGCTCATCACTTTACAGGTTTTATCTGAACTATGAGGGATGTAAACGCACCAAACAAGCTCAAAATAGGTATTGCCTGCCTTAGTTTTATCTGAACTATGAGGGATGTAAACAGTGATTTCTTTATTGAGTTCCTTTTCTATTTCTGCGTTTTATCTGAACTATGAGGGATGTAAACACAAAAATGGTAGAAAACAACAGAAAGTATAAATTGTGTTTTATCTGAACTATGAGGGATGTAAACCTTTGCAAAGATAAAAAATGCTGGTTGTGTGGAGGTGTTTTATCTGAACTATGAGGGATGTAAACCCTTTCTTTTTTTTTCTAACAGACCAGCCCTACTCGGGTTTTATCTGAACTATGAGGGATGTAAACGTTGTCAATGAAAATTGGTGCTGAGAAGTTGTAATATTGTTTTATCTGAACTATGAGGGATGTAAACGATTTCTGATGGAAATCAGGATATTAGCCTCTGGTAGTTTTATCTGAACTATGAGGGATGTAAACTGTCTGTTTCAAGGCGTCTTATAAGCTTATCTTCTGGTTTTATCTGAACTATGAGGGATGTAAACCTTTTTCTGTGCAGCATTGTAAGCCTGCATTACAATTGTTTTATCTGAACTATGAGGGATGTAAACGCTAAACCACCAGCTAATAATGTTGCTGTTGCCACATGTTTTATCTGAACTATGAGGGATGTAAACGTGCATGTGCATGAGCCGATTCAGAAGGGTTAATCCCTGTTTTATCTGAACTATGAGGGATGTAAACTGAATTTCATGTATCATCAAATAATGTCTCAAATAAGTTTTATCTGAACTATGAGGGATGTAAACCTGGAAGCACAAGGGATTATAAAATACGAAATTGATAATGTTTTATCTGAACTATGAGGGATGTAAACATTCGCATTGATGAGATTAACAGAACAATGATAGCAGGTTTTATCTGAACTATGAGGGATGTAAACGTCGAATACTCTAAATCTTCAACTGTATTATAAAACCGTTTTATCTGAACTATGAGGGATGTAAACATTCGCATTGATGAGATTAACAGAACAATGATAGCAGGTTTTATCTGAACTATGAGGGATGTAAACGTCGAATACTCTAAATCTTCAACTGTATTATAAAACCGTTTTATCTGAACTATGAGGGATGTAAACCAATTATATGCTTGTTATATTTAGCGATATAGAGTTTTATCTGAACTATGAGGGATGTAAACGCTTGAACTATAAACTGTTTTGTCGCTGGTGAAAGTGGTTTTATCTGAACTATGAGGGATGTAAACAATAATCAGTAGGGCCCATTATTTTTTCGCCAAAAGTTTTATCTGAACTATGAGGGATGTAAACCTCTATTTTTTTATTTTTAGAAGGGGGAGTAGTGATGGTTTTATCTGAACTATGAGGGATGTAAACCTTGCTAAAACTGTAGTTTTTTTGCTTGTAGGTGACTGTTTTATCTGAACTATGAGGGATGTAAACCAGGTAGGATATTTCCCTTTGTATGCTGCAGGTTATAGTTTTATCTGAACTATGAGGGATGTAAACTTAATTCAAGCAGTTTTTTAGAATTCTGTTCAAGCGGTTTTATCTGAACTATGAGGGATGTAAACTTTATAGAAAGCGCTATCATATCGATTGCGTGCAAAGTTTTATCTGAACTATGAGGGATGTAAACGCAGTCTTTGTCAAAAACTTTTATAAACATCTTCATGTTTTATCTGAACTATGAGGGATGTAAACACGGCAACTGAAGCAAAAGCAAGATATGATGAGTATGTTTTATCTGAACTATGAGGGATGTAAACTTTTACTGTTTGATAATGTGCAAATATTCTGTATATGGTTTTATCTGAACTATGAGGGATGTAAACCGGAAAACAAATTTGTACTTCCAATCATTCTGCGGAGTTTTATCTGAACTATGAGGGATGTAAACCACAGATATTGTTGAACTTCTGGGAATTCTTTTGCTGTTTTATCTGAACTATGAGGGATGTAAACTCAGGTAAATTCGGAATTGTACCCATATCATAATCCGTTTTATCTGAACTATGAGGGATGTAAACGAAATATCCCTAAAACCATGTCAGAACTCTTCATTGGTTTTATCTGAACTATGAGGGATGTAAACCAAGAATCTTTATCTGCTCTAGTAGGAAGCTTTGCTGTTTTATCTGAACTATGAGGGATGTAAACCAAGAATCTTTATCTGCTCTAGTAGGAAGCTTTGCTGTTTTATCTGAACTATGAGGGATGTAAACGCTTTATCCGGGCAACTGGGATACTCAAACGATTGAAGTTTTATCTGAACTATGAGGGATGTAAACGCGAAAGTTTTGATTGATAAAGAAGGTACTTTATGGGTTTTATCTGAACTATGAGGGATGTAAACTGTTTCAATAATATTCGTTCCTGTCGTATCATAGTAAGTTTTATCTGAACTATGAGGGATGTAAACTCTATACCTTCTATTGAAATTAACATATTGTGACCTGTTTTATCTGAACTATGAGGGATGTAAACTGGTGGGTGGCATAATGATACTATAGTTACTGTTGAAGGTTTTATCTGAACTATGAGGGATGTAAACATTGCAAAGTGTAACGTTAGTTTAAAAATATGTGAATGTTTTATCTGAACTATGAGGGATGTAAACGGAGGTAAGACAGTTCAAGCTAGAAGACATTCAGGTAGTTTTATCTGAACTATGAGGGATGTAAACCTTTTTTCTTGCAATCTTCATATGTTGAGCTTTGGTAAGTTTTATCTGAACTATGAGGGATGTAAACCTTTTTTCTTGCAATCTTCATATGTTGAGCTTTGGTAAGTTTTATCTGAACTATGAGGGATGTAAACTTCGGACCAGTTGCCGAGCTGGAACGACATAGCAGAGTTTTATCTGAACTATGAGGGATGTAAACTAAGTTTTCTTGAATTCATTGCTTCACCACCTTTCTTGTTTTATCTGAACTATGAGGGATGTAAACAAACAAAGGAGATTCAGCAACAGATTGAAGTAGTAAGTTTTATCTGAACTATGAGGGATGTAAACGTGAAAGGCCGAAACAAACGTCAACGAATTGACCCTGGTTTTATCTGAACTATGAGGGATGTAAACCACTTTTGCTAAAACACCGTCAATGGTCAGGTAGCCGTTTTATCTGAACTATGAGGGATGTAAACGGTTTTCCCCAGAACAACAAACCGACATTCTTTTCTGTTTTATCTGAACTATGAGGGATGTAAACAATATGGGAAGAGGTAGGTACAGAGAAAATAATTAAGTTTTATCTGAACTATGAGGGATGTAAACAAAGGTTGGGTATTTACTTGGCTTGCCTTTAACGATAGTTTTATCTGAACTATGAGGGATGTAAACTGTGCTTATTCGTCGTCAACCTGATGTGCCTTCTAAGTTTTATCTGAACTATGAGGGATGTAAACTTTCTTTTTAGAAATATTAAAAATATGGATTGACTTGTTTTATCTGAACTATGAGGGATGTAAACTCAACCCATGGCTGAACCAATCGCTTACCAATAGCAGGTTTTATCTGAACTATGAGGGATGTAAACTAGACGCCCAAACATAATAAAGTGCTTCAGGTATTTCGTTTTATCTGAACTATGAGGGATGTAAACTATTCTGCCGAGTTCATGTTGTATCACCATCTGCTGGTTTTATCTGAACTATGAGGGATGTAAACTTCTTGTTCAGTTGCTACTATTCTTACTACATTACCTGTTTTATCTGAACTATGAGGGATGTAAACAAAAAGTTTGCAAGTTTAATTTTAATGTCATCAGGTGTTTTATCTGAACTATGAGGGATGTAAACAATATGGAATGGTCAGAGGGTATCAAGAGTATATTAGTTTTATCTGAACTATGAGGGATGTAAACTTTTTATACTAAAATTTTGCACAGAAATAGGGCAAAGTTTTATCTGAACTATGAGGGATGTAAACGAAATACAGCGCAATAATAACTATATCCTCTGCTTTTGTTTTATCTGAACTATGAGGGATGTAAACGATTTCTGATGGAAATCAGGATATTAGCCTCTGGCAGGTTTTATCTGAACTATGAGGGATGTAAACTTGAACTTGTATTTTAGATAATAAGTGTCTGTTGCATGTTTTATCTGAACTATGAGGGATGTAAACAAAGATATAAAAAAATTTAAAGACAAAGCATACTTCGTTTTATCTGAACTATGAGGGATGTAAACTGTTCAACCTACTTTCTTTTGTGAGTATATCTCTATTGTTTTATCTGAACTATGAGGGATGTAAACCAGAGCCTGCGGGGGAGGTCTGGAGGGGGAAAGCCTGTTTTATCTGAACTATGAGGGATGTAAACTCTTGAGTAGGTCCCATTATCTTTTCCCCAAAATCGTTTTATCTGAACTATGAGGGATGTAAACACCAAAAGTAATTCCTCATATTAATGTGTTTCACTTGTTTTATCTGAACTATGAGGGATGTAAACCGAAATCATGAACAGGATAAAAATAATTAATATAGCTGTTTTATCTGAACTATGAGGGATGTAAACTTTTTCAATTAATTTATCTTGGTCACCTAATTTATCGTTTTATCTGAACTATGAGGGATGTAAACGTCATTTACATTGAACTTTTTCAACCAGTCATTGGTGGTTTTATCTGAACTATGAGGGATGTAAACAGGAAAGTAGTTTTGTATGTGCTTCCTGCAGATGCAGTTTTATCTGAACTATGAGGGATGTAAACGATCTTATACGATTATAATTGAAAAAAAGTATAATAGTTTTATCTGAACTATGAGGGATGTAAACGTACTCTAAATATTCAGCTAATGACATTTCTGTATCAGTTTTATCTGAACTATGAGGGATGTAAACAAATGCAGCAAAGCAAGCTGACCTTGACGCCCACATGTTTTATCTGAACTATGAGGGATGTAAACTCTTCATGGAATCATATAAAAAAACAATATGTTGCAAGTTTTATCTGAACTATGAGGGATGTAAACGAAATCAAGAAAAAGCCAGCTTCTTTAATACAGCAGGTTTTATCTGAACTATGAGGGATGTAAACGCCGACCCAGATGGATATGGGCATCTGAATATGGCAGTTTTATCTGAACTATGAGGGATGTAAACTCTTTGTCTTTGTCTTGAATCAAAAGTTTTTTGATAGTTTTATCTGAACTATGAGGGATGTAAACGCAAAAACGCGAGCGGGTAATGTATTTGATACAGATTGTTTTATCTGAACTATGAGGGATGTAAACTACAGACCCAGTTAGTTACTTTAAAAAATTTGGCAAGGTTTTATCTGAACTATGAGGGATGTAAACAAGATTAGTTTCTATGTTCTGTTTGTTCAGCTTTCAGTTTTATCTGAACTATGAGGGTTGTAAACCACACTGAAAAAGAAATCAATACATAAAGATATAAATGTTTTATCTGAACTATGAGGGATGTAAACGTTGATGGTGTAACGTCAGTGACAAATTTGCAAGCGGTTTTATCTGAACTATGAGGGATGTAAACAAAGTGAAGGCGGTTCAAAAAGTATAACACAATTCAGTTTTATCTGAACTATGAGGGATGTAAACATTGAACGCAGAGGTGAAGGTGATGACTGGTATTATGGTTTTATCTGAACTATGAGGGATGTAAACAAGATTCAACTTCTACTAACACAAAATGCTCATAAAAGTTTTATCTGAACTATGAGGGATGTAAACACTACCGCCCGCTGACACTGGAGACTGGGGTGATAAGTTTTATCTGAACTATGAGGGATGTAAACTCTAAACCACCCGAACTAATTTGCTCTGAATAGCTAAGTTTTATCTGAACTATGAGGGATGTAAACATATACTGCTAAATAATAAAACCTTACGTACAACAGGTTTTATCTGAACTATGAGGGATGTAAACGTTGACGACAAAGGAAATATCAAAGTTGGTACAACTGTTTTATCTGAACTATGAGGGATGTAAACGATATTTTTGTTTGTTCTAGTTCATAACTATACCCATCGTTTTATCTGAACTATGAGGGATGTAAACTTTGAAAAGGAAGAAGGTGATAAAGGAGAAAAAACAGTTTTATCTGAACTATGAGGGATGTAAACAAAAGTTGTTGTTACACAAGAATTAGGCAGACAATACGTTTTATCTGAACTATGAGGGATGTAAACTCGAGTTTGTTGTTGACGACGACGGCACAGGGGAAAGTTTTATCTGAACTATGAGGGATGTAAACCTGGTAAGTATTAAAAGGGTAAGTCGTCATCGTTGCTTGGTTTTATCTGAACTATGAGGGATGTAAACCAGGATGGTATGGTCGATTTGGAAAAGATTAAAGACGTTTTATCTGAACTATGAGGGATGTAAACTTGTTTTGTTGCTTGTAAAGGCGTTGTAGAAATTCTGGTTTTATCTGAACTATGAGGGATGTAAACGCGGTTTTTTTACTATAAACTCTTGAAAAATTTTTAGTTTTATCTGAACTATGAGGGATGTAAACTTTTTAGTTGTTCGTTGGTGGTTTTATTTACACACACAGTTTTATCTGAACTATGAGGGATGTAAACACGTTGCCTGATGGGTCATACAAACTAATTGTGACTGTTTTATCTGAACTATGAGGGATGTAAACTTCTCTTTGCTACCCCATTGATAGTGCGGGCATTTCTCGTTTTATCTGAACTATGAGGGATGTAAACTTCTTTCATTACTTCATCAAGAGAAGAATGCATTGAAGTTTTATCTGAACTATGAGGGATGTAAACTATTCTTTCAAGCTCCGCCTGTACGTCCGTTACCCAGTTTTATCTGAACTATGAGGGATGTAAACTCAAGTTTTAAAAGCTGAGATTTAACAGAATCATTCAGTTTTATCTGAACTATGAGGGATGTAAACACAATGGTATATACAATATAAATCCGAATGCTTGCATGTTTTATCTGAACTATGAGGGATGTAAACAGGAGTAGGGATGTTATGTTTGGATAAGGGGTGTAGAGTTTTATCTGAACTATGAGGGATGTAAACCATAGTACCGTCTGATGCACCAGATTTGCCACATGTTGTTTTATCTGAACTATGAGGGATGTAAACAGGAATAATCTGTATTATTTCATTCCAGTCAACAAACGGTTTTATCTGAACTATGAGGGATGTAAACTTACATTGTCAAAAGTGGGTAAGCCACCCTTGGTAAGGTTTTATCTGAACTATGAGGGATGTAAACGTTAGATTTTTAATTGTTACCCAATCTCCTGCTGAGTTTTATCTGAACTATGAGGGATGTAAACGCCTTTCATTACAAGAAGGGAATTTGGTCTATGAATAGTTTTATCTGAACTATGAGGGATGTAAACCGTAAAGGTTGCGGTCTTTGATTGCGTGAAGCTCATCGTTTTATCTGAACTATGAGGGATGTAAACCTTCAACTGCATTTTCAATATAACCTTTTATCACAGTTTTATCTGTTAGCACGAAAATAGATTGCATTCAAAAATGATTTTGAACATAAACAATAGAAGATTCTCAATCATTTAATAAGAAAAAAAGACAATAACAAACTAACCGATGCTAAAAAGGCATCAGCTGGAATTATTATAAATTTAATCAAGATTTAAACTGATTGGGGGCTTATAACTTCTAAACCAAACTTTTTTGCTTCGCTGATAAGTCGATTAAAACGAATTATCTCTTGTTTCTTTCGAACTTCACTAAAAACTTTTTCATCATAGTCAGTGTCATTCTTAAGCATATTATAGATTATAACCAGTAATTTTCTAGCAAGAGCTACTATTGCTTTCTTTGCCCCTCGGCGCTGCTTTACTTTCCAATACCACGTAGCAAGGTATGAATCTCTTACGCGAGTTAGACTCCATGCAACTTCACACAGTATCCTCTTGATGTAGGTATTACCCTTTGTTACTCGAGTGGACTTTTTTTTCCTGCACTTTCATTATTGCCAGGACTTAATCCTGCCCATGAACAAATATGTTCTGCAGTTTTAAATTTGCTCATATCTATGCCAATTTCAGCAATTATTGCAGCAGCCGCCGTTTTATCTATACCTGGTATGCTATCCAATTGCTCAATCTGCCTTTTAAATTTTTCAAGTTCAAAATTAATATTTCCTTCTATTTCACTAAGATGTTCATATGTCTCATCTAAATGCTTAAGCAGAAGCCTTAAAAATTCACGCTGATGTCTGTTCATCCTGCCATTTACCGACAGTTTTATCTCTTGTAATTTATTGCGTGCTCTTGTTTTTACATAACTTTCAACTTCTTCTGCGGTTATACTGCCATGTTCTGCTATGTGGTTTATTATTGCTCTTCCAGATACACCAAATATATCTGTGAGAAAATTTGAAAGTTTAAAACCACAGCTTTGAAGATGGTTTTCAATGCGGTTTTTCTGTGATGATAGTTCTTCTATTATGCTTTTACGATATCTTGTAAGGTCTCTTAATTCTCTTATTGTTTGCGCTGGAATAAAACTCCCATTTAAAAGTCCTGCCCTCAAAAGAGTTGCAATTTATTTTGCATCTTTCATATCAGTCTTTTTGCCAGGAACATTTTTCATATGCCTTGCATTGGCAACTATAACTACCATAGTGCCGTCCAAAGCACTTTCCAAAATATTATAAACAGGTTGCCAGTAGACTCCTGTGCTTTCCATTGCAACATGACGGCAGTTTTCTGATTCAAGCCATGCTTTTAATTCTTCAAGCCCTGGCAGTAAAGTGGAAAATGTTCTTATTGTTTTTTGGGGTTTATCGTCATGGACAGAGCCTTTAAGCAAGCAGGCTACAACAGTTTCTTTGTGAACATCCAATCCACAACAAATCTCAAGTAAATCTTGCATATTATTATCTCCTATTCTGAATTTATTACAGGGATGATTACCTGAGAAAATAAGAAGTTTAGCACCCGTGCTGTTCCCATATCAGGATAATATGGGGCGACAATTGGCTGGGCTCAAAGGTAATCAGGTTAGGTTAATGATCGAGGTATTATATCCATCAACAATAAATCAACCTTTGCCCTGTTAACTTTAGTTTAACAAAAAACAAATCTTTTGCAACCTTTTCTTAAGTCTATTTTCATCAATGGTTGTGCTTTCCTAAGCATGATGGTTAATGATAAAATAAAAATGTACTGAAAGTGGAATATAATGATGTACAAAATTGTACATTGATATGATATCCTTTCTCATAGTGAAGAGGGATATCAAATGCAGAACTTAACAGCACATTTAAACATGATAAGGGCGATGAAAATGAAACCTAACTTTTCAGAACTTGCAAGAATATATGGGATGGATAGAAGAACAGTTAAAAAATATTATGAGGGTTATGAAGGAAAACCTAAGAATAGAAATAAACCAAGTAAATTGGACAAATACTATGATGAGATAAAATCAAAGCTTGCTATCAAAGGAGTTACAGTCAAGGGTGTTTATGAGTATTTAAAATCAAAAGATGAGACAATAGGAACATATTCAAACTTCAATAAGTATGTTAAGAAAAAAGGATTAAAGCCAGAGAAGAAAATAAAAGGTCACCCAAGATTTGAGACAGATCCAGGTGAGCAAGCGCAAGTTGATTGGAAAGAGAATATAAAGCTTGTCTCAAGAAATGGAGAGGAGTTTATCATTAATGTTCTTGATTTTAAATTAGGTTATTCAAGGTATTGCTGCTTTGAGATAAACAGGACAAAAACTCAAGAAGAATTAATAGAAACTCTAATAAGAATATTCAAAGATATAGGCGGAGTACCGAGAGAGATTTTATTTGACAATACAGCAGCAGTTGTTGATATAACAGGTGAGAAAATTAAAGTAAATTCAAGATTTAAAAGTTTTGCAAAAGACTTTGGGTTTGAAGTGAAACTGTGCAAACCAAGACATTCGTACACAAAAGGAAAAGTTGAAGCAGCAAACAAGTTCATAGATTGGATACTGCCATATCAGGGTGAATTTGAAACAGAAGAGGACTTAGTAAGGATAATAAAAGAGATAAACGCAAAGGTCAATATGCAGCCAAATCAAACAACCCAAGTTCCACCTGCTCTTCTGTTTCAAAAAGAAAAAGAGTATTTACAACCCTTGCCAGACAAAAGGTTAATAGACAGTTACCTAAATTCCTACAAGTCAGTTAAAGTCCAAAAGGACTCTCTGATTTACTACAAGGGAAGTAAATACTCTGTTCCACCCGAATACATAGGAAAGACAGTCCAAGTAAAGGAGGTGGAAAACAAAATTTATATTTATTATAACACAAACCTGTTAAGGATACATGTTATTGATGAAAAAAATATCAATTATCACGATGAAGATTACAAGCAGCTAATGCTAATGAGAGTTGGTCAAAGAGAAGAGCTTAACAAGATATGTGAGGAAAACCTAAAGAAATTTGATAATCTGTTGAAAACCTAAAGAAAGGAGAAAATCTAAAAATGAGCAACTATGTGAAACTACTTAACAACTTAGAAGAGTTAGGTCTTCACAACATAAAGAATAACCTTGACAAATACTTAGATTTAGTGGCAAGCGGAGAAAAAAGTATGACAGATGCATTATATGAACTTAGTAATTTAGAGATAAAAGCCAAAGAAGAAAGGGCGATATTAGGATGTGTGAGGGTGGCAAATTTCCCATTTATAAAAGGTATAGAAGATTTTGATTTTTCATTTCAGCCAAGTATAAACAAGCAACAGATAATGGACTTAATGAGTTTGAGATTTTTAGAGGGTAATGAAAATATACTATTTGTCGGAACACCAGGGGTAGGGAAAACGCATCTAGCCACAGCAATAGGTATAGAGTGTGCAAAACGAAGGTATTCAACATATTTTATACATTTTCAAGAGTTAATAGCCCAGCTAAAGAAAGTATTATTGGAGAACAGATTAGAGTACAGACTTAAGCATTTTTCGAAATACAAAGTTTTAATAATAGATGAGATAGGTTATTTGCCAATAGACAATGATGGAGCAAATTTATTTTTCCAGCTAATATCGAGCAGATATGAGAAGAGCAGTACAATAATAACAACTAATGTTGTATTCTCAGAATGGGGAGAGATATTTGGTGGAGCGACAATAGCAAATGCAATTTTAGATAGGCTACTGCATCATTCTTACGTGATTTTCATAAAAGGTCCTTCATACAGATTGCAGTCAAAAACAGCATATTTTAGCAATACAAACCAGCAAAGTTAAGTTTATTTTTTGTACATTTTTATTTTCGATTTTTTGTTCATTTTGATATTGACATTTACACTATGAGGGATGTAAACGTCATCTTTCATTTCAAACATTGAACGTTTTTTGTGACGTTTTATCTGAACTATGAGGGATGTAAACGTCATCTTTCATTTCAAACATTGAACGTTTTTTGTGACGTTTTATCTGAACTATGAGGGATGTAAACGTCCCAATCTTTTGTTATATTGTAAGTTGGTATAGGTTTTATCTGAACTATGAGGGATGTAAACTTTAAAATCATTATGATATGCTAAGGCATAGTAGATGGTTTTATCTGAACTATGAGGGATGTAAACGACATCTTTGTTAAAACTGTGGTAGACAGCGTTCGCAAGTTTTATCTGAACTATGAGGGATGTAAACTGAGGATTATGCGAGAAAAGTTGCTAAAGCAAGTTTGGTTTTATCTGAACTATGAGGGATGTAAACAAAAACATACTATACAATCAATAAGAATTTTTATCATGTTTTATCTGAACTATGAGGGATGTAAACCTTAAAGGGCTTGAAAACTTAACTGTTGCTCAGCAGGTTTTATCTGAACTATGAGGGATGTAAACAACATATCTTGCATACGCTTTTTTAGATTCACATCTTGTTTTATCTGAACTATGAGGGATGTAAACTTGAAGCTGTACAAAGAGAAATGAAAAGAAGAGCTCGTTTTATCTGAACTATGAGGGATGTAAACCTTCACAAGACATGTATCAAAATATTTACAACCTTGGTTTTATCTGAACTATGAGGGATGTAAACAATTCAAAAATGGATTATAGCAAAAATCAGCTTCAAGTTTTATCTGAACTATGAGGGATGTAAACGGCAAGAAGAATAAGGCAGGCAATACCTGTTTTGAGGTTTTATCTGAACTATGAGGGATGTAAACCGGGATTAAGATAGGCGTTCAAGCAAACACAACAGGGTTTTATCTGAACTATGAGGGATGTAAACATGAAAGAGCTGAAAGCAGATTTAATGAGCAAGAAAGGTTTTATCTGAACTATGAGGGATGTAAACGGCTCTGGTTTAAATTGAGAAATAAATCCATTGCCTGTTTTATCTGAACTATGAGGGATGTAAACGGTGAAATATTTAATAATGTGTTAGGATAAGGAACAGTTTTATCTAAACTATGAGGGATGTAAACAGTTTTTATCAAGAATTTTTTCTTTTGTTATGCTGGTTTTATCTGAACTATGAGGGATGTAAACTTGAATCTAACGCAGCAACGCCTCCGCTTTTTTGTATAGTTTTATCTGAACTATGAGCATTCCTGTAATGAACGAAAATGAGTGAAAATGAAGTGAAATGAGATTTGAAAAAGAAAAGGTACCTCCTGATAAAATATAGTTAAGTAAGTTCTAGAACTTACGAGAAATCATCACAAAAGGAGGTACCTACCTTGAAGTATACACAAAATGAGAAGATATTACAAGTCACAGAGAAAACATTAGTTGTAGGAGTAGATATAGCAAAGGAAAGGCATGTTGGCAGAGCATTTGATTTTAGAGGAGTGGAGCTTGGCAAGAGAATAGAGTTTGAGAATAGAAAAGAAGGTATGGAAAAATTTTTGGATTGGGCAAATAAGATAATGAAAGCAAATGGCAAAGAGAACGTGATGAGACTTGTCAAGAATTTTGTGTTTCCAATTTATAACGCAAATTGTAGAGTTGGGTTATGTTGTTAATGCATTTTCTAATGCTGGGAACTCCATTTTTCCATTTTGTACGGCGTAAGTTCTCTTCTTGTTAAGTAAATATTAATTTCTAAGACTTTGGCAGCCTTAAAAGTATCCACCTGAATTTACTTCTTACCTTTTCAATCATGCTGTTTACACGCAAGGCGGCGTCTGTAGCAAAGAATCTGCTTCCTTAATTCCTCAGGGTATTTCATATGAACAGAATAAAACTCTGCTTTTTCTGATATTGCAGCAATAAAATCGAGGATATTTTGAAAGGTATCCATTACAAAGTTCTTTAAATTTCAGTACAGCTTCGTCAAAATCGGAGGAAGAAATTCTAAGTCTGTCTAAACTCTTGTTAAAAGCTGAAAGCTTTATCCTTTGTCATATGTTTTCTGCTATTTCATTGGAGGTGGACAAAAGCAAGCTCAAGGTCAGCAAGAGGATAAGCAAGTTTGACAGCATCTATAATACCAGGGAAGTCATCACTTATGACAATTAGAATCTCTTTTAGCCCTCTTGTAATTAAGTCTTCAAAAACTTTCATCCAATCAGCCTTATTTTCTTTGCCGAAGAAAGTGTAGACACCGAAAATGTCTTTTTTACCTTTCTTGAGTCGATACCGAGGCTGGCATTGCAAGTAGCTTGTTTAACCTTAGAATTGTCCTTAACTTCACTTCTGAATAACCATCGATGATGAGAGCAAAAGCACTTGTTGGTAGTTCTCTTTGTTTGAATAACTGAAGCTCATTTTTAAGGTCTTCTTTGATTTTTAGTATTTCATTTTCGGAATATGGAAGATTCAAAGCTTTCAAAGTCTGGACAAGGGAACGCTCAAGAATAACCATTGATGTACTTGCGACATAAGAAGGGAAGTAGATAAGCTATCAACTCTTTTGTAGCGGAAAGAAGAGGATAGAAGGTCGGAAATTCTAAGGGCGTGTGCGAGGGACAGAGATTTCAAGACGTTAGGCAGGTGTTGCAAGTTTTCTTTCATAGAAGCCATTGCCTTTGTCGTTTTCGTTTTTAGCAAGGTAAACAGTTCTTTCTGATAACATAAAGCAATCGAGCAAGTTTTACTTTTAGCTGTTTTAGAGCTGGGCGAGTAGGATCATCACAGGAAGCAATACATATTTAGCACTTGTTCGATAGCCATATTTTTAGCGGTCTCAAAAATTTCATTTTTCTCCATAATCGTGAACCCCCTTTGGTGATTATTTCAATACTCATTATACAGTGGACACAATTTTATTTTAACTCCCTCTTTTGTTGGGGAAGCTAAAGGATTTGAAATTATCTGGGATAATAAAGAGTTTTGATTTAAGGGTAGAGGAAGCTATTAAGAATAACTTTTCGTATCAAGAGTTTTTTGAGATATTGATAAATGATGAAGTGAGTAACAGGAGAATAAACAGTAATCAAAAGAGGATAAGCAAAGCGAGGTTTCCATGGCACAAGACATTAGAAGAATACAATTTTAGTTATCAGCCTTCAATTAATAAGAGGTTTATATACAATTTGGCGACCTGTGAATTTGTCCGCAAGAAAGAAAATGTGGCCTTCATAGGACCGCCAGGAACGGGAAAAACACATCTTGCAATAGCGATAGGACTTAAAGCCGTAGCACTTGGATATAGAGTTTTGTTTACCACAGCAAATGAGATGTTAGAAGAGTTGTATATTTCAAGAGCGGATAATTCGTATCAACAAAAGTTAAAAAACTATGTTAATGTGGATTTGTTAATAATAGATGAGCTGGGCTTAAGGAAATTTAATCAAAGCAGTGTAGATGATTTTTATGAGATAATATCAAAGAGGTATGAGAGAGGATCGATAATAATAACTACAAACAAGGTATTTGAAGAGTGGCCGACGATATTTTATGATCCAGTTTTAGCGACAGCGATTTTAGATAGATTTGTACATCACTGTCATTTTGTAGTTATCAAAGGTGAAAGTTATAGGATGAAGCAAAGGGAGGGTGCTATAAAAGCTTTAACAGATGATTCCAAGAATGAGTCAAATCAGTTAAATAATGATAATTAAATTTTTTTGAAAACAGGTGGGGAAAAAAAGTTATCAAAAGTGGGGAAAAGGTATTGACAATAACAAACCATTTTGATATTGACATTTACATATTTCGTTTTTATTTATTCTCAGTGACCCCCTTTGATGATTATTTCAATACTAATTATGCAGTGGACACAATTTTATTTTAACTCCATCCCCATACGGGCGAAGACCCTGCATACGAGCATAGCTGACGTCCACGCTATGGTAGATGGGACGAAGGAATTGAGGGCAAGGGAGAAAAGACCCTGAGAGACATGAGAGGGTAAACGCCATGGTTATTGTGGATAGATACCCGCCGCAATATAGTAGAATAACAAAATAAATACAGTAGAGAGGCTAAATCTAAGTTTAGTATGGTAGAATAAAGCAATAATAACAATATCAAGAATAAGATTGTTTGTTTCGGTAGAGAAATTTAAAGAAATCGCGAGATATTTTGAGAAAATCAAAGGTATATTGAGAGAGGGATGTAAACATTTCAGTAGAAGAAAAAATTGCTTGAAGGGGTGGTTTGATTTATCTGAACTATGAAGTAAGGGAGAGTTTGACAATAACAAAAGAAACAAGAAAGATTAAACTTCTTAAAGTTAATTATTACTTTTGTCTATGTGTGAGATTAATCTTGCAAATAAACATTTAAAATTATTAATCTTAAAGAAGGAATTCTAGAACTATTTGTCGAATAATAGTAATATTTACTACTCAGAAATAAGAATAGAATAACAAAAAGACAAAAATTATGCTGTATTTTGGGAGGTTATGTAAAGTGGGGGAAAATATATTGGTTGTTACTGTTGGTACAAGTCCTTTGCCTGAGTACATTGCAACTAAATATTTTTTAAGATATTTGCCTAATAAATGTAGCGCAGAAAAATATAACTATGTCTTTTTTATATGTTCAGAAGAAACTATTCGGCAGAAAAGTACAGCTTCATATGCCGAAAAATTAGAAGAGGTGTTGGGTAGAGATAATGTTAAAGTATTTTATATTTTACTATCAGATGTGTCAGATCCAGAAACAATTTACAACGACCTAAATGAATATTTTTCTTCTCGCCAGGAATTTTCAAAAGAAAAGGTGAATAAAGTACATTTACATTATAGTGGTGGAACAAAGGCAATGGCCGTGTATATTTATGATTTTTTCAAAACTAAATATGGTGAAAAATTTGAATCGTCTTATTTGGATGCAAGAGATAAAAGAATGATAGTTAGTAATCCTCATTCCAAAAATAAAATAAAAACTCTAGCTTCAGATGACTTAAGAAATGTTGATGAGGTCTCAATTGATATAGACACACTTTTAAGAATTCATTTGTATGAAAAAAAAGAAGAAAATGAATCATGGGGAAATAAGTTTTGTAGCAACAATTTCATCATAATAATGCGTCAAATAGAAGACATCATTAAGACGCCCGAAAAAATAAAAATATTTATTGCATGGCTTGATGATCAATTTAGAAGGTTATTTAAGTCTTCGGGAAAATTCATAGAGAAGACGGAAGAATTTTGTAATGTAGTTAAAAACAATGAAAATATTGTGAATCAGTTTAATGAACAACTCAGCAAATATGAGTTTATAAAAAGTCTATTGCTGAGTTTTCCAGAAGAAAAAAGGATAATCAATGAAGATGGGAAGTTGTGGATTCCGCCGGAAGATCTAAGCTCAAAGAAGTTCAAAGAGAAAATTTTCGAAACTGTCAAGTTTCTGGATGGCAAATGGTTAGAGTACTACGTTTACAATGAACTAAAAAATAAACTTCTTGAGAGAGGATTGAAAGAAGGAAGTCATTTTGGTTTATCTCTTAAAGCTAAAAAGAAAGAAGGTTCAAATAATTCAAAAGGATTTGAATTAGATATATTTGTTATTAGAGGATATCAACTGATAGGAATTAGCATAACAACTTCTTTGAAAACAGGAGAATGTAAATTTAAAGGGTTTGAAGTTATTCATAGAGTAAACCAAATAGGAGGAGAAGAAAGTAAAGCTATTTTAATAACTGCTATAGATAGAAATGGTAAAGACAGTAATCCTGAATCTTTGAAAGAGGACTTGGCATATGAGACTGGTTCTCACGAAGAAAAGATAGTTGTATTTGGAATAGATGATTGGGCTGACATAGGAGATAAAATTGTTGAGGAGGTTTTTGATGAATGAATAACTGCGTAGCAGTTTTAATTGATACAGTTTCTATTCAGGAATACATTTTTTCGAGCAATAAGTTAAAGGACAATATAGGAGCTTCATTTATTGTAGATAACATTTATAAAGACCAACTAAAAAGAGCTCTTGAAATAGTATTTAAGGCTTCAAACATAAATATTAATACATGGAGAGAAAACCCTGACATTATACAAATAACTCAGAATAAAGTGGAATTTGAAGTTGGTTATATTGGTGGAGGTAATGCTTTGATACTTTTCAAAGAAGGTGAAAGATATAATAGAGTAGAAAAGGCTAAGGAATTTGTTAGAACATTTACAAAAATGTTATTGGAAGAGGTACCTGGGGTAAAAACTGCTTTTGGGATAGCAGCTGACTTTAATTTGGACAAGTTTGAAGATTCAATGAAAAAACTTCATAAAGAATTACAAATGAATAAAAACAAATTTTTTTCTTTAGTTACTCTTCAGAAGCATGGTTTTACTTTAGACTGTCCAAGAACTGATGAAAGTGCAGAATTTGATAAGAAAGATGAAGAAGAAAGTTTTATTTCTGCAGTGGCAAAAGCGAAAATTGAAGTAAGCAAAAAGGCCAGAGAGAGGATGAAAGAGTGTTATTTGAAAAATTATGAAAATGAATATTTATTTACAGACGAAATTGATAAACTTGGGCAGCAGAAAAACTCCAAAAACTACATTGCCATTGTTCATATAGATGGAAATAAAATTGGTGAGAAATTCAAAAAATGTGAAAGTCTCCAGGAAATTAGAAAGCTTTCTATTGACGTAGAAAATGCATCTCAAAGTTCTTTTAAAAGAATAATTGAAGAAGTTGTTGATAAGATTAAAAAGAAAATCATTTCAAAAGAAAATGGTTTTTATTTATCTTCCGAGGATGAAAAAACTGTTTTACCTCTTATTCCAGTTCTTATAGCCGGGGATGAAGTAACATTTGTGTGTGAAGGTAGGTTGGGGATTTGGCTTGCTGAAAAGTATATTAAAGAGCTTATGAACTATAAAATACAGAATTCCGTTTTCTCTGCTTGTGCGGGTGTAAGTATTGTAAAAAGTAAATATCCATTTTACAGAGCATATTTGATAGCCGAAGGATTACTTTCAAGAGCCAAAAGGAAATCCCGAGAAAATGGCAATTCTTCTTATTTAGACTTTTTTGTATCTTCAGGTGGTTGTAGTGGCGAAATAGATGATATATTAGAAAAACATTTTTCAACAATAAATGGCAATTTACATTTTGGTCCATACAAGGTAGATTCAGATTGTGACACTAATTGTTATAATGATGATTCATTGAAATATCTTAAAGAAAACATCAAAGGACTTCTCAAGTTTCCCAGAAATAAACTGATGAGACTAAGAGAAGCGTTATTTGAAGAGAAGGAGATTAGGAAGTTGATTCTTGAAGAGTTTAGTGTGAAGGATTTAAATTTACCGAAGCTACCTTTTAAAAAAGATTATATTACCGATTTATGGGAAAACAAAAAAACTCCATATTTTGATGCAATTGAAGCAATTGATTTTTATCCGGAGGGATTGTTGAATGAATAGTATAAAAATTTTTCTAAAAACTTTGTCATATACTTTAGTTGGTTGTGGGGAAAGCAAAGGAATGGTAGACAACGATATAGTTTACGATAGTTTAGGTCTTCCTTATATACCCTCAAGGCGCATAAAAGGGCTTTTCAAAGAAAGCGCTACAGAAGTGTGTGAAATGCTGGGAATATCAATTGAGTTGGTGGATTCTTTATTTGGTAGAGATGGCTTTAACCCTGCCAAAATTTATATAGACAACTTATATGTGACTAATTATAAGGAGATAAAAAGGGAAATTGAAAAACTCAAGGAAGAAGAATATTATAAACATTTTCTTTATCCAGAGAAAATAATTTCTTGTTATACAGTTGAGCGCTACCAAACAGCAATTGATGCTGAAAATGGAACAGCAAAAGAAAATTCTTTAAGAACATCAAGAGTTTTGAAGCCGAACATAGAATTTGAAGGTGCAATATTTGAATTAAAACCTCTTTCAGAAAAAGAAAAAGCTTTGCTTTATCTTGCTTCTATAAATTTGAGAAGAATTGGCACGTTAAGAAACAGAGGGTTTGGTCAAGTAAGATGTTGGATAGAAGGTATTGATTTCAAAAATGTTGTTGAAGCAATAGAAAAGTTAAAATGTGAAGAAGAGAGTTTTTCAGAGGTAAATAAGTCAATAAAAGAATTCAAGTGTACGGGGACAGAGGATAGAACATTAGCAAAGCTTGTCTATACAATAAAGACATTGTCACCAATAGTGATAGCAAGTCCAAGAGGGGAACAAAACACTGTCTACACTAAAACATACATCCCGGCTCTCACTGTTAAGGGATTAATAGTTAATCAATTTATAAGACTTATGGATTTGGGAGAAAATGCCCATCAAAATGATTATTTTTACAAGATGTTTCTAAAAGGAGAAATAATTTTTACTCCAGCTTATCCTGCTAAAGAGAATAGAATATTTGAACCAATTCCACTTTGTCTTCAACCTGAAAAAGGGAGCGAACCTGATGTTTTGTATAATCTATTTGACCCTACAAATGAATCAAGAAATACCAAACCAATGAAAAAATTTTGGTACTTTACAGAAGATAAAGTAGATAATGGAAATTGTGTATATGAGTTGTATGAACCAGAGACAATTTTCTATTTTCACAATTCAAGGGATAGACAAAAAGGACATAGTGTAGGTGAGGGTATTTTCTATTATGAAGCAATAGATTCTGAGCAAGAATTCAAAGGTGAGATAGTAGGACCCAGGAATTATCTTTTGCAACTCAAGGAACTAATTGGTTCATTTGAAGGATTTATAGGCAGGTCCAAAACTGCTCAGTATGGTTTGGTAAAGTTTGATTTTGGAGAAATTAAAGATATAGAAACTCAGGAAGATATTGATGACGAATATATCATTTATGCTTTGTCTCCTATAATAGTTTACAATTGCTATGGTTTTACAGAGCCTTCGGAAAGGGTTTTAAAATCTTACTTGGCAAAAATTTTAGAATGTAAAGAAGAAGATATAGAAATCATGAGCTCTGCTGCAAAGGTTGAACGATTAGAAAATTTTGTTGGAGTATGGAAAATGAAAAGCAGTTCTGAAATAGCTTATGCTGCGGGTTCTTGTTTTAGAATTAAATTAAGATGTCAAATTAGGGATTTTAAAGATAAAATAAATGAAATTCTTATTAATGGTATAGGTGAGAAGACGCAAAATGGTTATGGTAGGGTAAAAATTTATTTTGATTTAGCTAAGAAATATCAAAAAAGAGATTCTAAAGAGGAACATAAAGAAAAAGTTATAATTAATAAAAGTGTTAATCTCATTGAGGATATAGTGAAGTCAGATTTATTTATGTGGGCTAAAATTAAAGGCTTTGAAAAAGCCAGAGAGTTTGACAAGAAAAAAGAAATTTCTAGCCATTTAATAGGCAGGTTAGAGAATTTATTGTCAGATTCTAAAAATTTAGACACATGGAAAAAAGGTCTTTCAAAATTTAGCGACAAACAAGCAGGAAAAAAATTAAAAAAAGTTAGATTGTGGGATGAATTGTTTGATGAAAATAGCAAAGTGGATATCACTGTTAAATTATATAATTCTCTTGCTGAAGAAAGGGACTTTAATAAATATTTTCATAAAAGTATTTTCGGAAATCTAAAGTGGAATATAGAGCAAGATACAGATTTTCTTTGGGAATTTTTCAAAGCATATTGGCTTTCTTTTCTGCGATATTTAAGGTTATTTAAAAAACGGGAGGAAGAAGTTAATGTGCAAAATTAAAGGAAGACTAATTTTAAAAGGAATTTTGAAAAATGAATCGCCTTTTGTAATTGGTAAGGGTAAAGGGGATTTAATAGACATAGAGATTTTAAAAGGTGAAAAGGGAATGCCTTATATTCCAGCTACATCATTTATTGGAGTGCTCAAACATCACATTTGCAATGAAAAATTTGACATTGAAGATGAATATACATGGAATTATTTTTGGGGAGACAATGTAAAAGAAAATGATAATGATTCTAATACAGGCATACAAAGTCATTTTATGGTTAGCGATATAAAATTGGAAGAAGAACAAACTGGGATACTGGCTATCAGAGATGGTATTGCTATTGATTCAAGATATGGGGTTGCCAAAGAAAAAGCAAAGTATGATTATGAAGTAGTTAATAAAAATCTAACATGGGGCTTCTGTGCAGAATTAATTTTAAGAGAAGGAGTTAATGAAAATTTGTTTTTTAAGATATTAAACACTGTTTTAAATGAACTAAAACAGGGGCGTGTGAGAATAGGAGCTTTTACCACTAAGGGTTTTGGGAAATTTAGATTAGTAGATTGTAATGTTTACCTATTTGTGTTCCCTAAAGACGGAGAAAAATATTTAAAGTTTTTAGCAGATGAGGAAAACGCTTTAAAAGAATTAGAAGAGTTTGATTTAAGCGAATATGGTACTCTTCAAGTTAAAGATAGCGATGACAGAGATTTTGAATTAAAGGCCAAGTTTACTCTAAAAAGTTCTATTTTAATAAACAGTTATGGCACGAATACTGAAGAGACAGGAAATAAAGAACAAGAAGATGTAGATAAGATTCATATAAAGTACAATGGTGAGCCTGTATTGCCTGGTACGTCTTTAAAGGGTGCCATTAAAGCAAGATGTGTGAAAATTATAAATACCTTAATTGATAATAAAAATTACATTTTGCCTGACAAAATTGAAAGTCTTCTTAACGACCTTTTTGGATTTGTGGATAATGAAGGCAAAACAAAACGAAAGCAAAAAAGCAGATTGATTGTTGAAGAAAGTATCATAGAGGGAGCAGAGGAAAGTGAACAAACAAGAATAAAAATTGACAGGTTTACAGGAGGAGTTATTGAAGGGGCGTTAGTTAAATCAAAACCTGTATGGCACAAAAATGAAGAAGTAGAAATGTGCATAAAAATTGAAAAAGCCAAAGAATGGGAGATTGGATTAATTTTACTTGTACTTAAGGATTTATGGTCTGAAGATTTACCAATAGGTGGTGAAAAAAGTATAGGAAGGGGGCTTTTGAGCGGCAAATTAGCTCAAATTAAGTATGGAAATAAAGAATATATAATAAAACAGAATGGCAGAAAATTAGAAATCCAAGGCAACAAAGCTGAGCTTGAAAATTTTGTAGAACAACTTTTAAAGGAAATGGGGGTGTAAGAAACTGATGATTATGTTAAAGAAAATGTATGAGGTCAAAAAAATATCTTCTTGTGTCAATCTTATAGGTGAAATAGAGAAAGAAAAGATTATAGAAATAATTTCTTCATATTTTTTTAATGCTAGCATTGTATTTTGGTTAGATTACGAAGTATTGTTTGGAACATTTGAAAGTGGCAAACTAAGATTTTATAAAGAACTTTCCAGGGATTTTGGAAAATATCTTTTGAAGGCAAGAATCTTTGATGAGAATAAAGAATTATATCTTTGGAGGAATAACAATTTGGTGCTAAAAGGAAGGTTAAGAAAAGATTATGTTGGTGAACATAAAGTAGATGAGCATAAAGTAGAGTATATTGATGTTATTGATGCACAACAGGTGATGTTTGGTAAGAATTTTTATGACCTTAAAAATGGCTTTGTCGAAGTTTCTGAGCCAAGAGGGATCAAATATATTGTTCCCAAAGAATTTTTACTAGGTGAAAAGTTGACCCAATCTGATATGAGATTAATTTTATATACTCGAAACTATATAGGTTACAACGAAATTGGACAAGCTGGATTTATAGATTACCGGTTTGTAAAGATTGAAGCGAGGGGAGGAGAACAAAATGGATAAAAGAAACACAGAAGCAAAACCTAACCAACGAATGGCCGCCAAAGCACCTTATAATTTTGTTCCTTTGAACATATGTGTAGTTAAAGCCCAAGAAGTGCCATCTTTTAGCAAATTTTATAAAGATAGATACTCAGGATATATAGAACTTGAAATAGAGACAATAACACCACTTTTTATAGGAACAAAGGAAAAGTGCTCACAATTTTTTTCGCCTGCTGGCAAACCCCGAATTCCTGGAAGTACATTGAGAGGTATGACAAGAACTCTTGTAGAAATTGTATCGTATGGGAAGTATGGGTTTTGCGATAAAAGTAGAAGATTATATTACAGAGCAGTTGCAGGTAGTTCAAGTTTAGATAAAAGCTATAGAGAATTATTTGTGGACAGAAATGATTATTTTAAATATAAGTTTAGTGCAGGAATAATGAGAAAAGAAGGAAATACATACAGAATATATCCGTCAAAATTTTGTGAGAAAACACAGATTTATCGAATAGAATTTAACAATCTTCCCGACGAACTTAAAGATAAAAAACCTTATTATTTTGAAGTAGTTTACTATAAACCAGTTTCTGTAAAAGTTCACAAGCATTCTAAAGTGAATTTGAAGTATGCTAAAATAACTTCTATTTCCTTATCCCAAGACTCTGAGCATCCTCAAAGGGGTTATCTTATTATTTCGGGTAACGTAGAAAAAAAGAAACATATGCACTGGATTATAAATGAACCAGAAGAACACAACTATATTGTGATTCCTGAAAAAAAGATTGAAGAATACAGAAATGATGAAAAAAGAGATCCTTCATTTGATATTCTCAAGATACTTAATGAGTGTGGTGAAGTTCCAGTATTTTTTATTACTGACCAAGCAAATAATGTTATAGCCTTTGGACATACAGGTTTTTTCCGCTTGTCTTATGATTATACAATTGGAGAGCATATTCCAAAAAATCTACAATCAGATGATGTTATTGATTTTGCTGAAGCTATTTTTGGGAAAGCAGGCCAAACAAATTCTTTTGCTTCCAGGGTCTTTTTTGAAGATGCGGAATTGATTGAAACTCCAGAAAATTTGGAGAATATATTTTTAACAGAAACCTCACCTAAAATTTTGAGTGCACCGAAACCTACAGCTTTTCAGCATTATTTAGAACAACCAGAAGGTGTTCAGACATCAAAAGATAAACTGCATCATTGGAATACGAAGGAAGCTAAAATAAGAGGATATAAACTTTATTGGCACAGGAACACACCTGATGAGCCATACCATGAGCATAGTTGGAGTGAAGGAAAAATTATAAAAGATTCAGAACAGCATACTGTTATCAAGCCCATAGGCAGAGGAGTGAAATTTAAATCTCGCATCAGATTTGAAAACTTATCGAAAGAAGAGCTTGGTTGTTTACTATTTGTTTTGGATTTGCCAGATGGTTACTATCACAAAATTGGAATGGGGAAACCTCTTGGACTTGGAACTATAAAAATAAAGCCAACATTATTCCTCATAGATAAAAAAATAAGATATAGCTCTCTCTTTCATGAAGATGAATGGGAATTAGGGATTGAAAGGAAAGAAACTTTGCAAGATTATAAAAGTGATTTTGAAAAATATATTATGCGAAACATTCCAGATGAAGAAAAAGATAACGCAAATTCATTGTGGGAAACTAAGCGCTTGAAGGAGTTAAAAATATTGCTTTGTTGGGAACACAACAATTGTGTAGGATGGTTAGAAAAAACAAGATACATGACCATAGGTGACAGGGCGAAAAAAATCGAAAACGAATTTAGGAAACGAACTGTGCTGCCAAAACCTTCTGAAGTTATTCAAGGAGATTAAAGCAAATACTCATAGAAAAAATATTCTCACAAAGGGGCTGCTATGTTTATATACCAATAGCCCTATTTATTTTATTTAATTCCAAAACTTCCTCACTTCCTCTTTTGTCAGCTTTGTCAGAAATGTCTGATTTGTTTCTTTGATGTTGTCAAACAGATCTTTTTTCTTTACTGAATCGCTATTACCTTTTCTTCAATAGAATTTTTGGCAATGATTTAGAATACCTAAACCACATTTTTCTGACCCAGCCTGTGGACTTTCATAATTTTTTCCAAGCCTATCTGAACTAGAAACATCTGTTTAATAGCTTTTGCAAATTATACGTTAATTTTTCGCAACACTTTGGTGGTCTGCCGCGTTATGATATAGTGAAGCCAAATTCTAAGATTATACTATTGTACAATTAAGCTCATTGTGATAATATAAAAGGAAACAAAAGAATTTAAGTTAATATTTGATAGAATCAGGTCGAATTTTGTCGAAATTAAGAGAAAATTGTCAAAAAAGTGAAAGGAGTGGAGATTTCAAGTGGGCATATTGCTTGAAGTTGCTGGTGTGTTAATTTCCATTTATATTTTGCTTAAGCTCATAGGTCTTCGCGTCATTCCAAATGACAAAGTGGGTATTGTCGAAAAATGGTGGTCTTTCAAAGGTTCACTGGATGAGCAGATTATAGCGCTGCACGGTGAAGCAGGCTTTCAGCCAGAGGTTTTAAGAGGTGGTATTCATTTTAGGACACCGCTTATGTACAAAGTTCATATTGTTCCGCTTGTTACAATTCCACAGGGTCAAATTGGCTATGTGTTTGCAAGAGATGGGAAACCGCTCGAGCCTACTCAGACGCTCGGCAGAGTTGTTCCAGAGTGCAATAATTTCCAAGATGTACGTGCATTTTTAGAAAATGGAGGGCAAAGAGGACCTCAAAGGGCAATACTGAGAGAAGGAACATATGCTTTTAACCTTGCTCAGTTTATAGTCATCACAGAAGATAAGATTTACTATCTTCCAATGGGCAACAAAGAAGAAAAAGAGATGATAGAGAAGATGGTCCAGACTTTAAAATCACGAAATGCATTCAGGCCGATTGTAATAACAGAGGACAAGGTTGGGATTGTAACTGTACACGACGGACCATCACTTCCAAGTGGTGATATTGTCGCACCGACAGTTGGCGATGACCCATCTGACCCTGAGACTTATCACAACAACTTCCAGGATCCTGAAAAATTTTTAAAAGCTGGGGGATTTCGTGGAAGACAGCTTCAGGTGCTTGTTGAAGGGACATACTTTATAAACCGCCTGTTTGCAACAGTTGAGCTGATTGACAAAACGGTTATTGAAGTTGGATATGTCGGAGTTGTTGTATCATATGTTGGTCCAAAAGGGCAGGATACATCGGGTGAGGACTACAAACATGGTGAGCTTGTTGAAAAAGGATACAGAGGTGTTTGGAAAGATCCTCTGATGCCTGGAAAATACGCTTTTAACACATATGCTGGGAAAATTGTAAAGGTTCCCACTACAAACATAATTCTAAAATGGATAAGTAACCAGACAGGTACGCACCGCTATGACGAAAACCTCAAAGAAGTAAGTTTAATCACAAAAGATGCGTTTGAACCGTCGCTGCCATTAGCAGTTGTTCTTCACATAGATTACAGGAAAGCTCCTTTGGTTGTCCAGAGATTTGGGGATTTGAAGATGCTTGTTGAGCAGACTCTTGACCCGATGGTATCTGCATACTTTAAAAATATAGGGCAGAAAAAGACCCTCATTGAGCTTATTCAGCAAAGAGATGAGATTCAAAAGATAGCATCAGCTGAGATGAAAGAGAGATTTGCTCATTACAACTTAGAGCTTGAAGAGGTTTTAATTGGAACACCAATGTCATCTCCAAACGACAACAAGATAGACGCAATCTTAGAGCAGCTTCGCGACAGGCAAATTGCCCTTGAGCAGATAGAGACGTACTCACGCCAGCAAAAAGCAGCTGAAAAAGAAAGAGAGCTCAGAGAGGCAGAAGCTCGGGCTGCCCAGCAAAAACTTTTGACAGAGTCTGAGATAAATATTCAGATTCAGACAAACCAAGGAAAGGCAGAATATCAGAGGTCACTTCAAGAAGCTCAGAAGATAAAAGCATTGGCTGAGGCAGAAGCAGAAAAAGAAGCACGAATTGGTATTGGCCGGGCAATTGCAATAGAAGAACAGGTAAAGGCATACGGCGGACCGCAATATCAAGTTCTGCAGGATGTCATGGGCAAGTTTACTCAGGCTTTAGAGAAAACTGGTATTGATATAGTTCCTGAGACAGTTGTTTCAATGGGTGAAAAATCATCTTCAGTTTCATTTAATGCGTTTGAAATGCTACTCACTTTGCTTTTGACAAAAGAACTCGGTGTTGAATTCAAGGCAAAAGAGACAGAGGATGAGAATATAAAGAGGATAAAGCAAGAAATACTAAATTCAATCCTTCTTGCAAAAGAAAATGAAAAAGAAGAGAAAACTGAACAGGTTTCTCAGGGGTTACAGCAGCAAAATGCAGTATCTTAAGCTTTAGAGCATTAAATATACAGTGCATGAAAGTGCGGCTCTGGAAAGTAGGATTTTACAAGATGTGCCAGAGCCGCTTTGCTTTTCAGAAAAGACACTACAAAATTTGAGTTTTGTATGCTAAAATAATATAGATTGCAAACGTTTGCTCAAAATAAGCTATGGGTATAAATTAATTAGAACAAATTGAAAAAGGGGAGAAATAAGAAAGATGTCAGCTTTAAAAAAGCTTGTTGAGATTCTGAATAATAAAGCAAAAGAGTGGGATGGAAAAAACGATTTCAGAGTACCAAAACTTTGGGATAGTTTCGGCTATGATGGGTTTGAGAAAAAAGAAAACAATGATGGCACAATCTCAGTAAACCCTTATAAGTTTGTTGCACAGGCGATAGAAAAAGCAATTTTGCCTTGTATGAAAAATAATACTGATTATCTTCAACCACTTTCAGAAATACTTTCTAAAGATAATAGACCTTCAGAAAAAAGTTATAGCAGCTGGATTGAAAAGAGCAGTGTATATGGTATGCAAATTCGTACATTTTCAGCCTGGGATCATGATGGTTCAAAAGAACTTGAACTTGAAAATAGCTTCGGTCTAAAAGATACAGGTACATTTGTTAAAACAATTGCACTTTTACCATACATAAAAAGAATGGGCTTTGATGCTATTTATACACTTCCAATTACCAAAAACAGCACAAAGTATAAAAAAGGTGAGATGGGTTCACCTTATGCAGTCAAGAACTTTTTTGAACTTGACCCAGTGCTTTTTGACCCTATGGCTGATGAACTTTCAATAGATGAACAATTTAAAGCTTTGATTGAAGCGTGCCATATTCTTGACATAAGATTTATAATTGATATTATTCCACGCACATCTGCGAGAGATTCTGATTTCATACTGGAACATCCTGATTGGTTTTACTGGATTAAAGTAGAGGATTTGAAAGACTACGGTCCGCCAAAGCTGACTTTGATAAAAGAGTTTACAAAGGCAAATGAAGAAAACATTGAGCTTATATACAAAGACCCGGCTGTGCAAAAGCATATTAAAAAGTTTGTACCATCACCTGACAGGTTTGACCCTCAAAAGTGGCAGAGTATAAAAGAAAGGTGCGAAAAAGACAAAAACCTTGACTTTTTCGAGCTAATTGAAAAAGAGATTGGGATAACTACTGCACCAGCTTTTTCAGATTGTCTTAATGACCCGCAGCCACCTTGGACAGATGTGACATATTTGAGGCTTTATCTTGACCATCCTGTACAGTCTGCAAAGTATGTAGATGAAAGCCAGCCGCCGTATATTCTTTTTGATGTTATAAGAGGAAATATCTTCAAAGGTAAAAAGCCAAACAAAAAACTTTGGGAAAAAATCGCAAACATCATTGTATACTACCAGAAGAACTTTGGCATAGATGGTGCAAGGATTGACATGGGTCATGCTCTTCCAAAAGAACTGGAAGACATGATAATTTCAAATGCCAGAAAAGTAGACACCGAATTTTGCTTTATAGCAGAAGAGCTTTCGATGAATGCGCACAGAAAAGCAAAAGAGTCAGGGTATGACATGATAATAGGTGATCTTTGGGCAAGAGAACCACGATACTATCAAGGAACGCTGAAAAAGGTTTTGGATATACTTTTGCAGCTTGAAGTCCCTGTTTTTGCGGCATGTGAAATCCCAGACAGTCCGCGCGCAGCTTCAAGGCTTGGAAAAAGAGAATTTTCACGGTTTGCGACAGTGCTCAATTTCTTTTTACCAAACAGTGTGCCTTTTGTCACGTGCGGGCAGGAAGTTTATGAAGTTCAGCCAATGAACTTAGGTCTTGACCCGCAACCAGAAGGCAAATTTATGCTTTCTAAATCAGACCCTCTTTATGGGAAACTTGCGTTTTTTGACAAGTACGCTCTTCACTGGACAAACGAAGGTGCAGATGAAATGATAGCCTTAATTGAAGGAGTAGCTAAGATAAGAAAAGAATATTTGGACTTTATGAGCAAAGAAAACTTTTTCAAGATTCCTCACAACAGCAAATTTGTCTTGGCATTTGGATACAAACTTTTTTCTGAACATGGGAAGCAGTACCTGATTGTAGTTGCAAACGCTGATATTCTGCGAAAAAGAAAAGTCAGTTTGAATTTGATGAAAGCAGGTTTATTTGATGTGGGGAAAGGAAGACAAATTGAGTGTATCTACTCTCTAAAAGGAAATAAAAATCATATGTACGATTTTCCACACATTACAGTTGATATGGAAACTCTTGATATAAAAATTTTAAAGGTAAAATAAAAAATTGGCACTTTCCTTGCATGAGCAAAGGGGTAAAATAAATGGAAGGCAACCTGCCACCACAACTACAATCTTTTAAAACTTGCAGAGCAGTTTTTAAGCTTTTATAAGAAGCAATATCTGTATCTTTTTTATGTCTGGGGACACAGCTATGAGTTTGACAATGACAACAACTGGGATTTAATTGAAGAGTTTTGCAAAATGGTGGGTAACCAACCAGATATCTGGTATGCAACAAACATCGAGATTGTTGACTACATAAAAGCCTTGCAAAATCTCAAGTTTTCAGCAAACGGCGACTTTGTATACAACCCATCTTCAATTGACGTCTGGATTTCTGTAGATGATAAGATTGTTAAGGCTGAAGGTGGGAAGATAACAAAGCTTTGATAATAGATAACAAGAACATTAGAGGGGCTTGGAAGTAAGTAAGTTTTTCCCAAACCCCTCTTTTTTTATTACCTTATAAAATTGGTAACTACTTTTGGTTCTTTTGCAGGTTCCAAAACACTGCCTTTTCCATTTTCAACAAGCTTCAAAAGCCAAGCCATATTTTTGCCAAGCACTCTCATAATCTGAACGCCTTCTTCATCCTGCAAAACTTTATTTTTTCACTTTTCACAATATCATTTTATTATGTATGTGCAAATCAAACAAATTTAGACAAGAAGGCATATATTTTTTGTAAAAGGTGCTTGACAGGGTAGCTTTCATGTTCTATAATGAAATTAATCATAAATGAGCATAAATGATTAAATTCATTCATTAAAATGAGCATAAACGAAAGGTGAATAAAATGTTTGCAGAGGAAAGAAAAAGCAGAATTGCGCAGATGATAAAAAGTGGGCAAAGTGTCAAGGTTTCAGAGCTTGCAAAGCTGTTTGGTGTGTCAGAGTCTACCATAAGAAGAGATTTGGCGGAGCTTGAAGCTCTGGGGATAATAAAAAGAACCCATGGTGGGGCGGTCAACAATTTTATTACCTCTTTTGAGCCTTCTTTTGCAGAAAAAGAGGACAAGTTTGCAAAAGAAAAGGAGTATATAGGCAAGCTTGCAGCAAGCTTTATTCACGATGGTGATACCATCATCCTTGACTCTGGAACAACAACCCAGTATATTGCAAGAAACATTACTGCAAAAAATATAACCATAATAACCAACTCAGTAAATATAGCATACGAACTTTCTAACAATGATAATCTTGAAGTAATTGTGACAGGAGGAGTTATAAGGACAAAGACAAAAGCTCTTGTTGGAGATATAACACAAAGCGTTCTCAGGCAATTTAGGGTTGACAAAGCTTTTGTGGCAGCAAACGGAGTGTCGATAGAGTTTGGAGTGACAACGCCAAGCCATGTTGAGGCTGCTATAAAAAGAGCAATGATAGAAAATGCAAAAGAAGTTTTTTTGGTTGCAGACAGTTCAAAATTTGGCCAGGTTACTTTTTCACTCATATGTCCTGTGGAAAGGCTTGATTATATTATAACTGATAAGATGGATGACAGACAAAGAGCTGAGTATGAAAAACTTAGTGTGAAGGTCATCACGTAAAATTTTAAATTTCAAGGTGGGATCAAATTGATTTATACAGTTACACTAAATCCAGCAATAGACATGACAATATACATCGATAGTCTAAAAAAAGGACAGGTAAACAGAAGTTATTGTTGGTTAATGGATGCTGGTGGGAAAGGCATCAATGTCTCAAAGGTTATAAAAGCATTGGGTGGGCAGTCAATTGCTCTTGGTTTTTTAGGAAATGACAACAAGGATTGGTTTTTGAAATATTTAAAAGACTTGCAACTTGATTTTGACTTCATCCTTGTGGATGGTCTTACACGAACAAACATCAAAATTGTTGAGACGGCACAAAAAGTTTATACTGACCTCAATCAAAATGGTTTTGAAGTGAAGAAGAAAGACATAAACCTTTTGTTTGATAAGATAGATAGAATTGCAAAAACTGATGACATCTTTGTGCTCTCAGGAAGCCTTCCACCTGGTACAGATGAAGATGTGTATGTAGAGCTTATAAGAATGCTAAAACGAAAAGGTGCAAAGGTTATATATGATGCCGACGGAAAAGCGCTTGAGAGCGGTGTTTTAGAAAAGCCAGATGTTATAAAGCCTAATATCCATGAATTTAAATGTCTTTTTGATGTCGAGGAAAATGATTTAAATTCTATTGTAAGTTCAGCAAAAAAACTTATAGAAAATGGGATAAAAAAGGTTTTGATTTCGATGGGATCAAAGGGTGCAGTTTTTGTGACAGAAAACATGGATCTGTTTGCAAAGGCAGCTGAGGTTAAAGTAAAAAGCACAACAGGCGCAGGCGATTCAATGGTTGCAGCTATTTCTTACGGGCTTTCGCAAAATATGGATGATGTATCTATTTTCAAGCTTGCTTTAGCCTGTGCAGCGGCAAAAGTCTCAAAGGAAGGTGTAAAGGCGCCTGAGAAAAATGATATTGAGGAGTTTTTAGAAAAAATAAAATTAGAAAGGCTGGGGGAATTAAAATGGATATAAAAGCTTTGTTTTCACCATCAAGAATGAGTTTTGAACTGCAGGCAGAAACAAAGGAAGCAGTTGTTGATGAACTTATAGAGCTTCTTCATAAAGATGGAAAACTATCTGATAAAGAAAAGTTTAAAAAGGCAGTTATAAAACGTGAAGAAGAATTTTCAACAGGTATAGGTATGGGCATTGCAATTCCTCATGGAAAAGATAGTTCAGTTTTAGAGCCTTGTATTGCCTTCGGTGTTTCTAAAAAAGGAGTAGATTTTGATTCTATGGATGGAGAGCCTGTATATATATTCTTTCTAATTGCAGTTCCCGAAAATGCGGATGATACACATCTTCATGTATTGAGTTTTATATCACGAAAACTTATGCATGAAGATGTGAGAAAAAAATTATATAATGCTAAGTCTTTTGAAGATGTCATAACTGCTTTTGAAGAAAAATAAAAAATGAGGAGGAATGGGAAGATGAAAAAAATTGTGGCTGTCACATCTTGCCCCACTGGAATTGCCCACACGTACATGGCGGCAGAGGCACTTCAGATGGCGGCAAAAGAGCTTGGGGTTGAAATCAAGGTCGAAACAAGAGGATCTGTCGGTGCAGAAAATGAGATAACTCCAGAGGATTTGAAGCAAGCACATGCGGTAATTTTAGCTTGTGACACCAAGATTGATGAAGATAGGTTCCAAGGATTGCCAATTGTACGAGCAAGTGTGAAGGATGCTATCAAAGATCCCAAAGGGCTTATTACAAAGGCTATGAACATGGAGAAGAAGGACTATGTTGATAAGGTCTTTGAGGCCAAAAAAGAAGCAAAAGAAAAAGCAACTGGTGTTTACAAGCATTTGATGACAGGTGTTTCTTATATGATTCCATTTGTTGTCGCAGGTGGTATTTTAATTGCAATATCTTTTGCATTTGGAATTAAAGCTTTTGAGAAAAAAGGAACACTTGCAGCAGCGCTCATGGACATAGGCGGTGGCAGTGCATTTTATCTCATGGTTCCAATTCTGGCTGGCTTTATTGCATTTTCGATTGCAGACAGGCCTGGGCTTGTACCAGGAATGATAGGTGGGCTTTTGGCAAATAAGCTTGGAGCAGGTTTTTTGGGCGGCATTGTTGCAGGGTTTGCAGCCGGGTATTTAGTTGCATGGCTTAAGAAAACCATAAAGTTACCAAAGACAATGGAAGGTTTGATACCAGTATTGATACTTCCTGTTTTGTCAACATTGATTATTGGTTTGGGTATGATATATGTTGTAGGTGAACCTGTTGCAGCTTTAAATAAGGCAATGACTGAATGGCTCAAGAGCATGAGCAGTGGCAGCGCTGTGTTACTTGGAATAATTTTGGGTTTGATGATGGCGTTTGATATGGGTGGACCTGTCAACAAAGCTGCATATACATTTGCTGTATCAACTTTGGCGGCAGGTCAGCCATCAACAATAATGGCAGCTGTCATGGCAGCTGGCATGACACCACCACTTGGACTTGCGCTTGCCACCTTGATAGCAAAGGATAAATTTACAACAGAAGAAAGAGAAGCAGGAAAGGCGGCATTCTTCCTTGGGATTTCATTTATAACTGAAGGGGCTATTCCATTTGCTGCTGCAGATCCACTGAGGGTTATTCCATCTATTATGATTGGATCAGCAGTAACTTCGGCCCTGAGTATTTTGTTCAAATGTACTTTGGCAGTTCCACATGGCGGGATATTTGTACTGCCGATACCAAACGCTGTAGGAAATTTACTCTTGTATGCGGTGGCTATTGCAATAGGAACAGTTGTAACAGCACTTATAGTTTCGGTTTTAAAGCCAAAGAAGGTTTGATAAGAAGCTTTCGAGGCAGGTGAGTGCCTGCCTTTTCTTCTTTCAAATAAACTTATCATATGGCGAAGGAGGATTTTAAATGGTTGAAGCTAAAGTTGTTTTAAAAAATCCAACAGGTCTTCACGCAAGGCCTGCCAGCATATTTGTGACTGAAGCAGGGAAGTTTAAAAGTGATATTTTTATTATAAAAGACGGGAAGGAAGTAAATGCAAAAAGTATTTTAAACATCTTAGCAATGGGAGCTAAAAAAGGTGATGAGATTATTCTCAAAGTTGTAGGCGAAGATGAAGACCAAGCTTTAAAACGTTTAGTGGATTTGTTAGAGAATCTAAATGAGTAAGTTGATGGGGGTAAATAGTGTGGTGATAAAAGGCATTCCTGTCTCAGAAGGGATTGGTTTGGGGAGAGCAGTTGTAATCAAAGAAAGTGAATATACAATCAAAAAGACAAAAATAGAGGATACTGATGCTGAGCTTAGACGCTTTTTGGATAGCATAGAAAAAGCAAAAGAACAGATAAGGAAGATAAAAGCTGCAACTCAGGAAAGTTTGGGCAAAAAAAATGCAATGATTTTTGATGCCCATCTTTTAATCCTTGATGACCCAGAATTTGTAAATATGGTAAGAGGAAAGATAGAAGAAGGGATAAATGCTGAGTTTGCCATTGATGAGTCGGCAAGGTTTTTTGAAAATATGCTTTTGAGCTTAGAAGATGAATATATGAGAGAGAGAACAAATGATATAAAAGATGTAGCTTTGAGACTAATTAAAAATTTGAATGGAGAAGAACAAATAGACCTAAAAAATCTTCCTGAGGACAGTATTTTGATTGCGCATGACCTTACTCCTTCACAAACAGCTCAAATAAATAAACAAAATGTGCGGGGATTTGTCACAGAGAAAGGTGGCAAAACTTCTCATACAGCAATAATTGCAAGAACATACGAAATTCCTGCAGTTGTGGGTGTAGAAGGTATAGTCAATAGGATAAAAGATGGAGATTTTTTGATTGTGGATGGGTATGAGGGGTTTGTTTATGTAAATCCTGAAGAAGATTTAATAAAGGAATATGAAAAAAAACTTGACGAAGAAAATAAGAGAAAAGAAGAGTTAAAAAGCTTTTTGTATGTTGAGTCCAAAACACAAGATGGGAAAAGGATAAAACTGTTTGCAAATATTGCGCATATAGAAGAGATTGACGCTGCCCTGAAAAATGGAGCAGAAGGAATTGGGCTTTTCAGAACAGAGTTTTTGTTCATGGATAGAAGCCAGCCACCATCAGAAGATGAACAGTTTGAAGTTTATAAAACTGTACTTGAAAAGATGGAAGGCAAGCCGGTTATTATAAGAACTTTGGATGTTGGGGGAGACAAGAATATTTCGTATTTGAATATAGATAAAGAAGAAAATCCTTTTTTGGGGTACAGAGCTATCAGGCTCTGCTTAGGAAATAAAGAGCTTTTTAAAACTCAGCTGAGGGCGCTTTTAAGAGCATCTATTTATGGAAAACTCAAAATAATGTTTCCTATGATAACCTGTATTGATGAAGTGTATCAGGCAAAATGGATTATCCAGGAAGCCAAAGAAGAGCTCAAAAAAGAAAATATTCTTTTCTCACAAAACATCGAAATTGGTATAATGATAGAAACTCCTGCTGCAGCAGTTATCTCAGATATTTTGGATAAAGAAGTTGACTTTTTTAGCATAGGCACAAATGACCTTATTCAATATACACTTGCAATTGACAGGACAAATGATAAAGTGTCGTACCTGTACAATCCTTTGCATCCGGCTGTTTTGAGACTTATTAAGATGACAGTTGAAAATGCTCACAAAAGAGGCATAGAGGTTGGGGTGTGCGGAGAGATTGCATCAAACCAGGAATTTGTTCCTGTTTTGATAGGACTTGGTGTTGATGAGCTAAGCGTAAATCCTTCTAAGATATTAAATGTAAAGAAGAAAATTTTACAAACAAGGTTTGAGGAAGAAAACCTTCGTGTAAAAGAGCTCTGAAATTGGCAGTAAAATAAAAAATAGCAGGGCTGGATTTGAAATGCTAAAGTAAAAAAACAGTCCTGCTTTTTGTTTTGGGAATACAATTTAGCATAAGAAAATAAATGAGACAAATATTGAAAAAATGAGATATAATCCCTATCACATTTTTTTTACTTTGTAAGATAATATATTATGTATTTTCTTCGTATATACGAATATCCAAAAAGGAGTGAACTTGTATGGTTTTTGAAATGCCACTTGAAAAGTTAAAAACGTATATGGGGACAAATCCGTGTCCGCCAGATTTTGATGAGTACTGGCAAAGGGCGTTAAAAGAGATGGATGAGGTTGAACCCAATGTAGAGATTGTCAAAGAAGAGTCAGTAGAAGCTCCATATGCTGAGTGTTTTAATATGTATTTTACCGGAGTAAAAGGAGCAAGAATAAGAGTTCAGCTTATAAAACCTAAGAAAATTGAAAAGCAATGCCCTGCAATTTTGATGTTTCATGGATACAAATGGTACTCTGGCGACTGGAGTGACAAATTTGGACTTGTTGCTGCAGGTTTCATAGTTGCTGCAATGGATGTAAGAGGACAAAATGGTTATTCAGAAGATGTTGGTGGCGTGAAGGGCAACACGGTTCAAGGACATATAATAAGGGGTTTTGACGATGATAAAGACCAGCTTTTATACAGGCAGATTTTCTTAGATACAGCTGAGCTTGCAAAGATAATAGCTAACATGCCAGAAGTAGATGAAAAAAGAATTGCAGCATTAGGATATTCTCAAGGTGGCGGGCTTGCTCTTGCCTGTGCAGCTTTATCTCCTTATATTTCAAGGGTTGTCTCTGTTTATCCTTTTCTTTGTGACTACAAGAGAGTTTGGGAGATGGATTTAGCAAAAGAGGCTTATGAAGAAATAAGAACATATTTCAGATTTAGAGACCCTCTTCATGAAAGAGAAGATGAGATATTTACAAAGCTTGGCTACATAGATGTTCAGCACCTTGCAAAGTGGATAAGAGCAGAGGTTTTAATGGTTACAGGTCTTATGGACACAATCTGCCCACCATCTACTCAGTTTGCTGCCTACAATAAAATACAGTCCAAAAAACAAATGCTCATCTACCCTGACTTTGGACATGAACAGATTTTCTACTTAAATGACAAGATATTTATGTATCTTATGGAGATGATAAAATAAAAAACTGAAAAATAGGATTTTGTATTAGCAAGGCTAAAGCAATACCAAAAAATGCTTTAGCCTTTTTGTTTTAAATCTAATTAAAATGTGGTATTTTATAAATATATAAATTTATCTCACAGGGAAAAGGAGGAAGTCTGAGATGTTTAAAGATTTCTTAAAAGACTCATTTTTCTTCACAAAAAGATACTATGGATACATATTTGGTCTATTGGTTATATCATTTATTCTTGGTACTTTGGCAGTTGTGGTTTTACTAATACTTGGTATTTTATTGGCTATGTTAATGGGTGTGGATATGTCTACATTAGGTTTATTAAATGATAAAAATGTTTTTCCATTTTTAAGTAGCAAATTTATTTTCTATATGATTTTAATGATTCTACTTTTTATAATGTGGGTATTGTTAGTATTAGCTTTTATCCAATATCCACTTGTAAAGACCTTTATTGAAATAACACGAGAAAAGGATATATACAAAAAACCTTTTGAAATTTTCTTTGCCGGAATAAAAGAAAAGAATCTGATGATGGGCTTGAAAATAGTTGGACTGGGATTTTTATTAACACTTATAGTTGGGTCAATCCTTTTTATAGGTATTATAGGTATAGCTTTTAGTACCAATACTGTCGATAATTTAGCACGCTTTGCTTTGATTATAATTGGTATTGTTGGTATAGTATTAGGTGTTTACCTGTTATTAAGGTTAATGTTTGCTAATGCAGCGTTGGTGGATAAAGATATAGGAGTTATAGAAAGTATTAAAGAGAGTTTAAAGCTTACAAAGGGGAAAATGGGATTTGTAATAGCAGCTTTTGTTTATAGTATTTTGGTATCCATAGTTTTCCAAATACCAGTTTATATTGTTGATACATTATTTAAAACAGAAACATCTCAAGAGAGTATATTATTTATTATTTTAAGTTTGATAGGATTTGTTTTTTACCTTATAGCAGTGCCTTACTTTATTGTGTTACAGTATCTACCGTATAATACCTTGAAAAGCCATGTTGAAAATGCAAACCATATAGATAGCCAGTTTTACGGAACTTATAATAATATTATTGGGTAAAAAAGAAAAAATTTCAATGAGTTGCCACAATTATTTTGGTAACTCCTTAAATTTTTTTTATTGAGATAATAAATAATAATGTTATAATGAATCTGACAGAATTATAACAACCCACAAAATGGGTATTATTTAATTAGAAGAAGAAAATTAGTAAAGAGGGATAAACATGAGTGCAAAAGAATTTCCAAAAAACGAACTAATAAGCGTTATAATTCCCTGTTATAACGAGGCACAAAATATTGGACAAACACTCAAAGAAATTTATGATTATTTAGATGAGTTTGTACCTAACTATGAAGTAATTGTTGTAGTTGAAAAAAGCACAGACAATACTTTGGAAGTAATAAACTCAAGAAAAAATCAAAAAACTATCGTATTAGAGAATACAAAAAAATATGGCAAGGGATATAGTTTAAAAAGAGGTATATATTTTGCAAAAGGACAATACATACTTACCTGCGATGCGGACCTTCCTGTGGACATAAAAAAATATTTTCTTCCTATGTTAGAACTATTAAAGAGAGATGAAAAGGTTGCTGCAGTTTTTGCCACTGCCTTAGCTATAAAAACATGCAGGAAAGAAAGAGGCTTTGTAAGAAGTATTGTTTCACTGATATTTTTTGTTTTTAGACAGTTGTTATTACAGTTTCCTGTAAGTGATACACAATTAGGTTTTAAATTGTTTAGAGCAGATGTAGCAAAAAAGTTCTGTCAAAAAGTTAATGAGAATGGGTTTTTGTTTGACTTGATATTAACAGATTTGATGTTAAATGAAGGATATCAAATTGAAGAAGTAAATGTAAAAGTTGTAGAAAGGAAAATCAAGTCTTCTGTTTCTGTCGCTGAAATAATAAAAACTACTTATAAGTTTTGCAAATATATATTGTTTACGCGTTCAAAATTACTTAGAAAATGTACAGATAAAGTTATGATAAATGATAAAAGTAAAAGCATAAAAGCTACAAGTATTTGAACATTATAGGTGGGGATAAAGTGAACGAACGAAATAAAGAAATTGCATATATTATTCTTGACTTATTCGTTGCTGCCGTTCCATTTTTGTATATTACATACCTTTACAGATTAGGAGTTACAGAATTAGAAAGTTTAAAAGAAGTTGTATATGCTAATTCCCTTTTAAGTACACTTTTTTATATTTCTAACATAGTTATGTTTCTCAAAATAGAATATAATATTAGCTTCTACGCAACTGCAAAAGTAATAAGTGTAATTTCATTAATTTTAGGAATTATATTGCAAGTCTTATATCCATCTTATGGATGGGCAATAAGTATACTTTTATTAATGGACAGTTTTGTAGTTTTTCTCAGAGGAACTATGTTGAGAGAGAAAAATTACATGAAAGCGGCTTTAATTAATTTTCTGTTGCACACAAGTAGATTTGGGATATTAATACTGTTTCCTTTAGATGGTCTTTTGACAAGATGGATTGTATCTAATATCGGTGGATATTTGCTGGTATTGGCAATGTATTTATCTTTGATAAAGTGGATTTTTGAAAGAGAAGATAAAAATAGCATTATGAGTTTAAACATAGATGAAATTAGAAAAAGAGCTTATTATTTACTTTTTGTAATGATAATTTTTGTAATTCAAAATATTGATCTATTAGCACTAAAGGGAATGAATTTTTATAACTTGCTTGTTTTGTCAAGGCCGTGGGGCTTAGTTGCTTATGTTGTTACAGTATCAATTGGAAATTTAGTCTTGATTAATAAAAAAACATATCCCTATTGGATTTATTTAACTGTAGCATGGGCTGGAATTTTCATTGGATATATTTCTTTGGGTAAACACATAAATTACTATCTTTTCAAAATTCCATATTCGTTTGATTTAAGTATATTACCAATTTTATTTTACCTTTTAATGGCTACGATATTATTTACAAATTACTTAAATTATGCAAAAAAGAAGCAGTTAATAATTGAACCTTTGTGCTTATTCCTATTAATTGAAGTCTTAAAAAATAAAATCTCTCTAATGAGAGAATTGAAATTTGAGGTATTAATTTTAATTTTAACATTTTTGATAATTGTTCACTTGTTTTTAATTTTTTTATATTCAACTTATAACAAATGTATGTAGAAGAAAATCTAAAATAACAAGTTAAATATTGCGAGGGAAAGAAATGAAGACTATTTTAGTGTTAACGCAAAGGGATATATACCATAAAAAAGCTGGTGGTGCAGAAAGATATTTGTTTAATGTGCTAAAAGGGTTGAGTGATCATTACAAAATCACTTGTCTGTGTCAAAATGATGGTACTCAGAAAGATTATGAGATATATGATAATATAACGTTTATTCGAATTAAAACTAATTTAATTAGCCTAATTTTTAAAGCAATGTTCTATTATAAAAGAAATAAGGAAAACATTGACTTAATAATTGACCATACAAATACACATCAGTTTTTTACTTTTTTATACGTTCCGAAAAATAAGAGACTATTAATAGTTCACCAGCTTGCACTTGAGATTTGGGAATATTATTTTCCAAAGTACATTGGAAAAGCGCTAAAATTACTTGAAAAACTTCTTTGGCGTCTATCATCCGGAATGGCAGTAACAGTTAGCCGGTCAACTAAGGAGGATTTACAGAGGTTTGGTTTTAAAGAAGAATTTATATGGATTGTAAAAAATTCATTAAAGCATAAATATACTTCACTTCCACATATGGAGAAAGAAGATTTTCTTGTTAGTGTCGGGAGATTAGTTCCATATAAAAGATTTGAAGATGCAATTTATTTAGCAAAAAAAGTTAACAAAAAAATATTTATTATAGGAGAAGGTCAGGAAAATTATAAAAGAAAATTAAGAAATTATGCAAAAAAAATTAACGCAGATGTGATTTTTACTGGATATATTTCTGAAGAGAAAAAACAAGACATAGTAGAGAAAGCCTATATGCACATTTTTCCATCTATAAGAGAAGGTTGGGGACTTGTAATAAGCGAAGCAGCTAACTTAGGGACACCTTCCTTAGTATATCCTGTTCCTGGCTGCCTGGATGCAGTAAATTACGGAAAAGCTGGTTTTGTAACAAAGAGAATAGGCAAAGAACATTTGTTGGAAAGATTTCTAACTATTAATAGGGAAGAATATGAAAGGATGAGAATTTGTGCATTTGAATTTACTTCACAGCTAAACTATAATAAACAATGTGAAGAGTTTCAACAGGTTATACAAAGTATAATAGAAAATACATAGAGGGCTGGAGCAATTATGAAGCTGGGAATTTTGATAACAACATATAATGATGACTATATTATTTTAAGATGCTTAGATTCTATCTATAACCAACTTGATGAGATAGATTTTCCAATTTATGTTGTATGTGTTGATGATGGTTCAGATTTGCCTCTTACATATCCTCATTTTGATATTCTAAGAACTGAACATAGGGGAAGAAGCTATGCGAGAATTGAGGGACTGAAAAAAATTTTAGCTGAAAATTGCACACATTTCTTATTTTTAGATAGCGATATGGTCCTTCCACCAGGCTTTCTCAAAAAGTTGAAGACAGTAGTTGAAAATTACGATAGTGATGCTTTCATTATCCCTGAAGTGGCTTTTAGTAGTTATAACAATTTTTGGACAAAAGTTAAGGTCTTTGAAAGAAATTTATATAGAGTAAGTTATTGCAAAGAAAGTGGAAATATTGAAGCTGCCAGATTATGGAAAACAAATGCATTTCCGGGTTTTGTTGAAGGATTAGAAGCATTTGAAGAGATTCAGCCAACAATATTGGGTGTTAAAAAAGGTTTAAAGATTTTAAAAATCCAAGAGATTTTTATTCTTCATGATGAAAAGAAGGTAACTTTCAAAGACTTAATAAGAAAAAAGAATACTTACTTTTGTTGTATGATTGGTTCTGAAAAATGTTCAAAGTGGGAGATAATGAAAAGGTATTATTTCTTTCGTCCCCATCTTTACCATAAGGAAAATTTAAAGAAATACATAAGACATCCCATTTTAGCTATTGGAGTTGTGTTTATGTACCTTGTATTGACATTGAATTTTATATGGACGAGTATATCAATAAATTTAATTAGAAAAGGATTGATGGAAAAATGAGAAGAAGGGGGAGAAATGTTCTATATAAGGTAAGACGAAGGGAAAATTATGCAAAAATAGTTATAATAGCTGTATTAATAGGGTGCCTTATTTTATTAGGATGGCATACGGTTGTAAAGTCAAGTAATTGGTTTAAATCAATTATTATCGAGAACATGGACTACAACTATGGAAAAGATTCAAATAGTATCCAGCCTTATGCACCTAAAAAAACACATCCTCGAGGAGAATAAGCTAACATTTTTTAAAAGCAGAATGAACGAGGGATAAGGATAAAATGAAACAAGAAGAGATATTGCAAAGACAAAGGAAGATAGCAAAGACTATTTCGTTGATTGCTGTAGTAGTTATAATCCTCATAGATACAAAAAATATTTGGTTGAATAATGGCTTTATTATTTTCAGTGATCTTGACTTTAGTGGAATTAATGATAAAAGGTATATTGAGAGAATATGGGGTGTTTTTAATCCGCATTTTTCTTCAACCAATTTTTTTAATTTATCTCGTTTGTTTTTTATATTTCCTTTTTATGCCCTAAACTTTTTGGTCTCTTCTTTTTACAATCAAGCAATGCTTAAGTTGATAATTTTGTCTTGTTTACTAATATCAGGAATAGGTATGTTTTTATTATGTGAGTATCTATTGATAAAAACCTTCAGAGGTTTTCCTGATTATGTGCATTATTTTGGATTAATAATACCGGCTGTGTATTATGCATTAAATCCATGGGTTATATTCAGAATTCAGCATATATTTCTTTTGAGCGGGTACAGTGTATTTCCGCTTATAATAAAAGAATTTTTGAGGTTGTATGAAATAAAGATTTTTGACTTTCAAAAAGATATTGAAGAATATCAACAAAGAAGAAGAGTTCCGAAAGAGCATATTATTATAGATGAAAAAATAAATCTTAAGGACTTCTTCAAAATAGTTTTGTACTCCATGATTGGTTCTGCAGCTATTCACTATTTTTTCTTTTATGTCATTTTCCTTACCATATTATTTATAGGCATTATGCCAAGAATATGGAAATTAAATAGGTATTCTAAAGTTGTACTTTTGTTTTATCTAAAAAAGTACTTTTTAATGATTTTTTTGATGATAGTTGGAAATATGTATTGGTTTTTGACATATTCTATAGCACTATTATTTGTTAATATTGAACCTCAAAATGTAAATGTGGTTGATACAATTCAATTATTTTCACGAAATAGCTCTGTACAGAATGTACTCTATTTAATTTCCTATTGGCTTCCATTTTTTAACTTAGAAATGTTTTTAGACAAAATGTTTTGGGTTGCAGGAGGAGTCTTCCTGCTTATAATTGCATACATAATATTTTATCGCTTTGGGTGGCATTTTTATGTAAGACTTTTCACCCTAGTAACAAGTCTGGTAATCTTACTCTCTTTAGGAACAAACGTTGACCCCTTAGCTGATGTATATGTTAAAGTAGTAACAAACGTTCCGATAATAGGTCATCTCTTTAGAGACCCTAACAAAATTGTAGGTGTACTGGCTTGTTTTTTAGCTATAATCCTGGGTTTTGGAGTAGACAGAATAGTATTTTTCCTGTTAAATGCAGGCTTTGGCAGAAAATTTGCAGTAGCTTTTGTTTTAGTCATGTTGCTTTGTTTCTATTTCTATCAAAGACCAGTTAAAATTTTCTACATCGATAATTATTACAAAGGTGTGCCAATTCCAAAAGAATATAAAGAAATAAGTAAATATTATACAAAAGATGGTAAAATATTATGGATACCTACTATGGACAACATGGTACTTTCAAATGGCATTTCGGCTTATAGATGGAATATAAACAAGGAAATGCCTGGTTCAATGAAAGCGGCTGGGGATTTTCATGTATATGCATCTTCTAAAAATACAATATTTCAACATGAAAATAATGTAGGGACAGTTTCTTATTTTTATTCTTATTTACAGCATCTATTGGATAAAGGTGGAACTGACAAAATAGGCAGGTTATTAAAACTTACAGGTTTCAATCAAGTGGCTTATCACAGAGATGTCCAAAATCAAGAAGAGAGACAAAAGTTTAATCTTTTTGTTCTGGAAAGACAGAGAGGAATTGTTCTGAGAAAGAAATTAGGATTTATTCACCTTTACAATGTAAAGAAGAATTCTGATAACGCTAAGGTGGACATTTACAATACCAAGGGATTAAACCATTTTGTTCAGCTCTTTGACTTTGAAAATATACTGGGATCAAAAGGATATAATATAATCTGGTCTCAGGGTAAAAGGGAGAAATTTGATCTTAACAAGGTAAATTTAGTGGTAGGCGATAATAAATTTGATATTTTTCAACAAAATATACCTGAGAAATATATAATTTCATTATTTGACAAGATAAATACAGGAAATCCATATGTAGGTTGGGCTAAGTCAATGTGCAAGGAGTCAGATTGGTTTTGGATTCACAAAGTAAACGGTTTAAATCGTCTGCCATGGGATTATGATTATGGTAAAGGATTTATATTCACATATACACCCTATAAAGTGGAACTTCCTCCATATAAGTTAAATAAGAATGTTGGGGAGGTTATACTCAACTCCAATGATATTGTAAAAACAGATTTTTTTGAAATTGACAAAGAGGAGACAAATTTTAAACTTGAGATTACAAAAGATGTAATGGGCAATAGCATCTTAGCAGCGGAAGTTGCTCCCAAAAAATTTATTGGTAATGTTTTCTGGAAAATTGCAAGGTCAAAACTTATGTCGATAAAACCTGGGTTTGTAAATCTTCGGGCAGTGGTTTCCGGTGTAAATGCTGGAAAAGTTCATTTTAAACTCAAATTTTTCAATCAAAACATGAATGAATTGGGAGTGGTCTATGGTAATGTTCCGGGAGAAATAGCTGAATTTAATAAAGCACTTATAACTGCTAATGCTGTTGTACCGCCTGCAACAAAGTATATGAGGGTGGAACTTTGGCTACTTGAAGATCAAAAAACACCAGTATATTTTTGGATTCATGACATTGAGTTAAGATATTTTTCAAGCATTTCATCTAATGAACTGAGAATAAAAATTCCTTCATATATTAAAGGAGAATACCATCTTTACGTGAGAGCTCTGGTAAATGAGAATGGTGGGAAGGTCAAGATCAATGATACCAAAATAAACTTAAAAGGTGATGAGAACCAGTTTAAATGGTTGTATGTTGGTAAATATACCAGAGATACTATTGTTATAAAACCAGAAGAAGGGTTTGTACTATTGAACCTTCTTTGTGCTTTACCTGATTGGTTATATAAAAAAATTCAAAACGAAGATTTGAAGAGTAAACAAGCAATAGTATTGTTTAGCAATGAATTTGCATTAAAAGAAGGTTTTAAAGTTAAAAAAATGGATGATTACATTATTCATCCAAATTTTGTTGATAGTCTTTTAGACGTAATAAGTGATGGGATTTATACTAAAAAAATAGATATATTAAGAAGTGATCACTATAAACTATATTTTATAGGAAACGTTACAAGTCAAGTTACAATAACATTGAAGAATAAAGACGATAAAGTTGTAAGATTTGGATATTTGAAATTTTTTAAACTAATTAATAATAACTTTAATGGTATAAGATTTTATGTTTCTAACAAGCCTTACTCGTACTTTTTAAATATTGAAAAAGAAGAAAATCCAAAATGGCGTTCACAATTGTATTATATTGACCTTGGTTTTTTGAAAAAAGGGCAATATACTTTAGAGATAAAGTTTGAAAATGGAATAAAATCTTTAACAGAACCTAATGATATTCATGTTTTACGTCCAGAAGAGGTTAAAGTTAATTTAAAAGTTGACGACACTCTTTATATATTAATTTCAAACATTCTTCAAGAAAATGTGACGACTCAAAAGAAAGAAAATAAAATTTTTAGCAGCAAGTATTCAGACATATATTCTGATAAAGTAAAATACTGGCTCATCTATGGAACAAAACAGGTAGAGTCAAAAAAGAATGAGTTATATTACGTGAACTTTGATATTGAAACGAAAGGTTTGGCAGAGGTTAGTGCTAAGATTTTGTTTATGGATAAGAATAAAGTACTTTACAATAGCCAATATATTGACATATTTAACAATAAAGGACAAAGTATATTTTCAGCTAAAAAAAATGGCTTTATCCAAATAGTATTTTTTGTGCGTAGTAACGGTAAAGAAGATGGTGTGTTTGAATTAAAGCAAATTAGATTACTAGAGATAAGTAAAATGAACAAATTTTCATCAATAGTAATTTTACCAAGTAGTATACAAAAAGGTAGTAAATTGAATATACTGAATGAAACCTATAATCCTCTATGGGAAAACAATGGTGAAAAAGCGAAACAAGTAAACATTTTCTTAAATGGTTTTTACACTCAAAGCAACAAATATGTATTTGGTAAAAAAATATGGATAGCTTATATATTTGGTTTACTAATATCAATTTTATATATTACAGTAAATTTGTGGTTGCTATTAAGAAGAAAAAAATAAAGTAGTATTTTATTAAAATAGATAATGCAATAAACGTCCAATTAGAGAATTTTTTTCGAAATCCATAGGTGGAGTATGAGGGAAGATAAATATCATTCGAACTATCCAAACAAAAAGAAAAATTTTAACAATTAATTTAAGTGATTTATTTTTCCAGACATCAAAATCTTGCTTGGATTTTGTAATTTTAAAAAAGGCGTATATTAAAGGATACAAAATTACTATCACCCATAACGGATGGTAGTAAAATGCAGCTAAAAAATCTCCTTTTAACACAGCTAATAAAGCTCTTGTCATACCGCAGCTGGGGCAGGGGATTCCCCATGTATTTTTGAACAGACACATTTTTACTTATTGTTTTCAGAAGTATTAGTTGTTGAAATAACTGGACTATTTTTAGAACTTTCAAATTCCCAAACTTTGTTTAAACTTGATTGGAGAATCATAGAACTTATAATTCCAAGTCCAATGATGCTAAGAATAAGGTTTATAACAGCATTATCTTCTGTAGGCAAACCAGCTTTTTGTTGGCATTCAACAGCAATTTTGCTATATTTAAAAATCCAATAAAACCAATAAAGACCACATGTAATTATACATAGTAAAAGTTCAAGACCTGGGCTTGTAGTATTCTTTTCTAAGTACCGTTGGGTTTCTTTTGAGGTTACATAAATCCAGTATAAGTAATAGATACCCAAAGTGATTATTGAGAATATCAACACACCCACAACAGATCTTTTTTTACCTGGCATAAAACTCCCCCTTTTAATTGCAAATAATATTTATGTATATAAATTATAATATTTTTCTTTGTCGAAAATAAGAAAAATATGTCGAACTTTAAAATTTAATTGAAAGTAAAGCAAAATAAAATGAGGCTGCTTTTAAAAAATTTTAGCAGCCCATTAAATTTTCTGAAAACTTATAAAAACAATCCTACATCTTCATTTCTTCCATTGGCAAGCCCAGCTTTTTAAATATATTTTCTAAATTCTTCTGCATATTTTCAAAATCTTTATTAGTCAGCTTTGACATATCAGCACCTTTTGATATATCAATCTTGGGCACCTTTATATTTGCATTCAAAGAATTTATAACACCTTTCATGTCAAACATAATCTTAAAATCATTGGAGTCTTTTAAGTAAAAGTATAATCTTTCACCTTTTAAGTTATTCTTATCGTCTATCATCATTCTGTACTGAAGAGTAAAAGGTGGAATCTGTGGCTTTATTTCATCAATGGCATAAACAGCACTGTTAACAGCTTGAGTGTAGTTTTGGTTTACCTGATTTAAAATTTCACTTACATTTAAATCCTCAGCGTTTAGTCCTTCTCCTTCAGGTAACATCTGGGTCTGAAGAATTGCTTTTGAATCTTCAAGTATTAGTTTTAAAACTTGAAGTATAAACTCTTTTGTTTTAGTGTCATTGGCTGCTTTTGTTAAAATCACTTTTACAATTTCTAAGCTTGAGTTTTTGTTAAATTCAAAAATGACTTCGCTACAGCTCTGTTTTTTACCATCGCTAAAAACAACTTCCACTTTTTTATCAGAAGACTTAACAGCAGCTGCAAGTTGAGGCATCAAAACCGCAGCATAGCTTGCCACCAGTTCTTGAAGCTGTTTATTAGATCTTACATCAAACAATTTTGTATATTTTTCGACATCAATCTGAATAGGCATATTCTTATAAGTATCACTGAATTTTACATATAATGGTTTTGAGTAAATTTGTGGGAAGTTGTAAACAGCCAATTCTTTGTTGACGTAAACAGAACCACTAAGGACTTGTTTGTTGTTGTAATACAAACTCAGTAACATATTGGATTCATAGTTATAAACATCAGCTACAACTCTTGCTTTTATATACGTTTTCTTCAAGAATTCTTCCAGTTTCTTATCCTCTGCTGTTGCATTTTTGCCTGCAGAAAGTCTTAAGTCAATTCTTATCTCTTCATCAACCGTTTTTGCGTTTTGTGCCTGCAGGTAAGCAATTCCAGCTTTGAAAAGGAGCGCAGAATTTGTCTGAGAATATGCAATAGAAGAAATTACAAAACTAAAAGCAACTACAAATGTGATGAGCAGCTTTATTGACCTTTTTAGTTTCAAAAAAATTACCCCCTCGCGCATTTTTAGAAATTGAATATATGCTAAGTATATCCAAAAAATCTTCTACTGTCAATAATTATTTGAAATAACAGATTAATACGCCAAAGAAAATTACTAATCACTTGATTTTACACATTCTTTACAATTTAATCATACTTTCTTCACATTAAAGGGGTATTATAGATAATGTAATCAAAAGTTAATTGAAAGGAGATGTGAATAACAATGATGAGATATTTTTATAATCACTTTGATGGTCTTTGGGGACTTCATATGATAGGAGGTTTTATTGTGGGTATTTTATTTTTAATAGTATTAGTGGTTATAATAATTTATGCTATTAACAAATTTAGCCAGTTGTATATGCAAACAAAGAAAAATGGTATGCAATCTTTTTCGCCAGAAGACGAAGCGCTTAAGATTTTAAATATGCGATTTGCAAATGGTGAGATAACTGAAGAGGAGTATGAAAGAAAGAAACGATTGATTCAGAGTAAGCAACTTTAAAAAATTTGAGGCTGCCACATGCTATTTCTGAAAAATCTAACCAATGACTAGTGGCAGCCATTAATTTTTTAATAATTCTCAGCTCTAATCTCAAAAAATGACTGTGGATGTTTGCAGGTTGGACATACCTTTGGAGCTTCTTTGCCAACATGCACATAGCCGCAGTTTCTGCACTTCCAAACAACAACATCATCTTTTACAAATACCTTGCCGTTTTCAACATTTTCAAGGAGTTTTCTGTATCTTTCTTCATGTTTTTCCTCAACCTTCGCAACAAACTCAAAAGCAATAGCTATCTCTTCAAATCCTTCTTCTCTTGCAACCCTTGCAAACTCTTTGTACATTTCAGCCCACTCGTAATGTTCGCCTTCTGCAGCAGCTTTGAGGTTTTCTTGAGTGTTGCCAATTCCGTTTAAGAACTTGAAAAATAGCTTTGCATGTTCCTTTTCATTTTCAGCTGTCTCTTCAAAGATTGCAGCAATCTGCTCGTAGCCTTCTTTTCTTGCCTGTGATGCAAAATAAGTATACTTGTTTCTTGCCTGAGACTCGCCAGCAAACGCTGCCCACAAATTCTTTTCTGTCTGTGTTCCTTTCAAATCTTTCATTTCAAAGCTCAACCTCCCATAAAATTAAGATAAACTTTTATTTTTACAATAAGGGCATACACCCTTATAGTAGACATAAATTTCCTCAACCTCAAAGTTTTTGTCTAAATAAGATTGAATAGGCTCTTTTTCAACTAAAAAGTCGTAAATCTTGCCACACACCTTACACTGAAAATGACCGTGAACAGAGGTGTCAGCGTCAAACCTTGCTATATTTTCTTCGATTGTCAACATCTGAACAAGTCCTTTTTCAACAAAAAGACTTAAAGTATTGTATACTGATGTTTTAGAAAGTGTTGGAATCTCTTTTGAAAGATTTAAATATACCTCTTCAGCTGTGGGATGTGTTCTGTGTTTTTTCAAATACTCATAAACTTTAATCCTAATCAGTGATGGTTTTATACCTCTTTTTTCAAGATCCTCTTTTAAAAGATTTATATCATTAATCTTAGCCGCCCCCTATAAAATTGATTTAAAATTAAACTGATTACAATTTTATTATAATTACAACTTTTGATTTTGTCAATAGGATTTTAAAAATCGATTTAGTTTATTAAAAACAAAAGGGCCGTATTTGTCTCACATTTACAGCCCTTTTTAGTTTCTTATATTTTGTATACCCTCGATTCATAAGGTTTTAAAACAATTTTTTCTTGGATATTGTCGTCAATTTCATAGTTACTTATCAGAAGTTCAGGTTTTTGGGTAAATATTTCATTTGGTGCTAAAAACTCGCTTTCTTCTTCAGAAAAGTTCATTACAACAAGAAGCCTTTCATCTTCATAGCTTCTTGTATATGCAAAGATCTTTTCATCGTCCTCATAAAGCATTTGAACATCCCCATATACAATGACAGGATGCTTTTTTCTAAGTTCAATCAATTTCTTATAGTAATAAAACACTGAATTTTTATCTTCTAAAGCTTTTTTAACATTTATTTCCTTATAATTTGGATTTACCTTTATCCATGGGGTACCTTTTGTAAATCCTGCATTTTCAGAATCATCCCACTGCATAGGTGTTCGTGCATGGTCTCTGCTTCTTTTGTTTAAGATTTCTAAAAGCTCTTCATCTGATTTTCCAAGCTTTTTCATCTCTTTGTACCAGTTGAGTGTTTCAATGTCCCTGAACTCATCAATACTTTCAAACTTGCAGTTTGTCATACCAATCTCTTCACCTTGGTAGATATAAGGAGTTCCCTGCCATGTGTGAAGCAGGGTTGCTAAAAGCTTTGCAGACTCAACCCTGTACTCTTTGTCGTTTCCAAAGCGTGAGACCATCCTTGGCTGGTCATGGTTGTTAAGATAAAGCGAATTCCAGCCCTTGTCTTTTAAAGCCAAATACCACTTGTACATTATCTTTTTCAAATCAGTGAGTTTCCAAGGTTTTATATTCCACTTGCTGCCGCTGCAGTCCATATCCATGTGCTCAAAATGAAAGAGCATATTAAGCTCATTTCTGTCATACTCTACATACAGCTTTGCAATCTCAGGAGTTACAAATGGAGTCTCTCCCACTGTCATGATATCGTATTTAGAAAGTACTTCTCTGTTCATTTCCTGAAGATATTCATGCACCCTTGGACCGTTGGCATAGTATTTAAAACCAATCAAACCTCCTTGATTTTCATCTGGGTCATCTGGCAGTCCTTCAACTTTTGAAATGAGGTTTATTACATCCATTCTAAAACCATCTATGCCTTTGTCAAGCCACCACTTCATCATTTTGTAAATTTCTTGACGAACCTGAGGATTGTTCCAGTTGAGGTCTGGTTGCTTTACAGCAAAAAGGTGAAGGTAATATTCTCCTGTCAGCTCATCGTATTCCCAAGCAGGGCCGCTGAAAAAGGATGTCCAGTTATTAGGAGGCCCTCCATTTTTACCAGGCCGCCAAAAATAAAAATCTCTGTAAGGATTGTCTTTTGATTTTCTGGACTCCAAAAACCATTTGTGTTCATCAGATGTGTGGTTCACAACAAGGTCCATTACAATTTTAATTCCTCTTTTGTGAGCTTCATTCAAGAGCCTATCAAAGTCTTCCATTGTACCAAACTCGTCCATGATATCATAGTAATCGCTGATGTCATAACCATTGTCTGCATTTGGGGATTTGTAAATAGGATTTAGCCAAATAACATCCACTCCAAGTTCTTGTAAATAATCAAGTTTTTCTATTATTCCTGGCAAATCTCCAATTCCATCACCGTTTGAGTCATAAAAACTTCGAGGATAGATTTGATATACAACAGCTTCCTTCCACCACTTTTTGTGCAAGTCCATCTCTGCTCCTTTCCTACAATAATGTACTCTGGGAGATATTATAACATAAATTTAACAAAAGCACTATGTATTACTTGCTATACAAAACATTATCAGTACAAAATATACTAAAACATGCTTTTGAGGAAAAAGAATTTATTTTTTTATCTCATGTTGTCTATCAGTGAGCGAAATATAAAAAGTAGCAAGTTTTTCCTTGTTTTTATATATCATTATAATTAGGTTTAAAAACCACAAAGCCAAAAGATAAACCGAAAAGTTATTCAAATAGAGATATGCACCCACAATTGTAAAGCCAAGCACTACCATAAAAGCATCCTCTTGTGTTGTTGTACGACTGCCATGCTTTAGCTTTTTCGCTATTAAAAAGAGCAGGGCAAGTACTACCGCATAGAACAGAGAAACTTTAAAGCGAGTTGTAGCACTCCACACTCCAAATGTAGTTGCAATGGATTTTCCTCCTTTAAATCTCAAAAAAGGTGAAAATGCATGTCCTAAAATTGGTGCGATTGCAGCGGGAATAATATATGACTTTGGCAGGTATCCCTGTTCAACAAAATACACAAGGGGAAAATAACCTTTTGCAAAATCAAGAAATACTCCCAAAAGTCCAATTTTAACTCCAGCTGCCTGAATCAGATTAAAAGCTCCTGGATTTCCGTCTCCAACAGCTGTTATATCCTTTTTGACAAGCTTTCCAAGCCAGTAGGAGAACATCAACGATCCACAGAAAAATTCCAAAAGAGTGATTGCAACAAGCATTTTTATTTACCCCCTACTTTAATTTGTCTTCCTTTCCAGTAGACACTTCTAATAAACTTTACTTGATAAAAAGAATACAAAATCATTAGTAAAAAATATGCAGTAGGAATAAAGTACAGTATAGGAAGTAGAAAACCAAAATCACCTATATATATTTGGAGATATAATATCTGAATGACATAAAGAATATAGCCTATTAAAAATTTAGTTGCTAAAGGATGATGAATGTACAGCAAAATCGGTGTTAAGAAACCTGTTAAGACAAGCCCAAAAGTCCACAGAGCAATTAAAATGACTGTTTTTGTATTTAAAAGCTGCATGCTTAAAGCTGCACTTTTTGCAATTCCTTCAAGCTGGCTTTTCATTCCATTTGGGTACATTCTAAATGTAACAGCACCGTATCCTAAAAAATTTTCAACTCTAATACCATTTTCGCAAAAAAGCTTGCCAAGGCTCAAATCGTCTGTTACTCTGTTACATATACGTTTGTGCCCGCCAACCTTTTCGTAGTCTTTTCTAAAAACTGCTATACATGAACCATACATACCTTTGTTCTTGCTCTTTCTTTCATAAGGTGACATAAACGCAAATACACCAAGGATATTTACAATTAGACACAATTTTTCATAAAGCTGCTGCGTTGTATGATATGGTATAACTGAAATTGCACCATTTGTTGAAAAGAGTGTCTTTATAATTCTTTCTATACCATTTTCAGATAGTCTCACATCAGCATCTAAAAATATCAGTATATCACCTATTGAATTTAAATACCCATTCCAAAGAGCCCAATTTTTACCTGTCCAGCCTGGAGGCAAAGGTGGATTTTTAATTAATTTAACGCCAAATTCTCTGGCAATCTTAGAAGTGTTATCTTCAGAAAAATCATCTACAACTATTATTTCATCGGGAACAGTAGTTTGACTAAAAAGACTTTTGAGCAGGTAAGGCAGATTTTTCTCTTCATTCCGAGCAGGTATTATTACTGAAATCTTCTGATTTAGTTCAAGAGAATCGTCCTTAGTGTCTGCCAGAAATATTTTTGAGAAAAGGAGAAATCCCGAAGCTATGCCCAGGATGAAGATAATAAAAAATATCATAAAAAAACCAGCTCCTTTTTAAAAGGGAAAGTATCGCAGAGCGTGTTTATTTATTATATTATATATCATTTGAGTTATTGTTTAAATGAAATAATATCAATAACCTTCTTTCTAACATCTTGAGTTTACAAAAAGAAAAAATTCTCAATAGTACACTTTTAAATAGTACACTTTTAATATTCTAAAGAATATGTTATAATATTAACAAACAAAATATTTGATCCTGACTTAGAGGGCATCATGGCCTGATAAGGAGGGGAATGGGATTGATGTCAACAATAAGACATAAATCCACCTCTTTTGGCTGAAAAGGTTAAAAAGTCAGGAGAGGTGGTTTTATTTTACCTGAAAAAGGGAATGGTGAAGCAAATTGGAAAGGAGAATTGGCGTTATTGGAATTGTGATTGAAAACAGAAAAGAGGTATCAGACAAGCTCAACAAAGTCTTAAGCGATCATGGTGATATTATTGTTGGCAGGATGGGTATACCATATAAAGAAAGAGGGCTTTGTGTAATCTCGCTCATAGTTGATGGAACAACTGATGAGATTGGCGCGCTCACAGGAAAGCTTGGTAGCTTGCCAGGTGTTAAAGTAAAAAGTGCTCTTACTAAATAAAAAGTGGAGTGTGATTTTGAGATGTTTAGAAAAGATGAATGGGAAAGAACTGAGTTTATAAATGACCAGATGGTCTATGATATTCTTGAAGAAGGTAGAAAAAATGTTGACAGAGCAGAAGAAATAATTGAAAAAGCTTTGCAGTTAAATGGACTTGAGCCTCAGGAGGTTGCAACCCTTCTTTATATAGAGGACAAGGACCTTTTAGAAAAGCTTTTTAAGGCGGCAAGGCAGGTAAAAGAAAGGATTTATGGCAAGAGGATTGTGCTTTTTGCACCTCTTTACATCAGCAACTTTTGTGTAAACAACTGCCGATACTGTGGTTATCACAGGTCAAATACCAAAATGAAAAGAAGAAAACTTACGATGGATGAGATACGAAAAGAGGTTGAAATAATTGAATCTCTTGGGCACAAAAGAATTGCTCTTGAGCTTGGCGAAGATCCAAAAGAAGCGCCAATTGAATATGTCATAGATGCCATAAAAACCATATATTCTGTTTACAAGGAAAAAGGAAATATAAGAAGAGTAAATGTAAACATTGCAGCAACAACAATTGAAGAATATAGGATGCTAAAAGAAGCAAAAATAGGTACTTATGTACTTTTCCAGGAAACATACCACAGACCAACCTATGAATACATGCACCCCGAAGGCCCAAAGTCAGATTACGACTGGCATACAATGGCAATGGACAGAGCAATGCAAGGTGGAATTGATGATGTTGGGCTTGGAGTGCTCTTTGGGCTTTATGACTATAAATTTGAGGTTGTTGGGCTAATCTTGCATGCAAAGCATCTTGAGGAAAGATTTGGAGTAGGACCACACACAATCTCTGTGCCAAGGATTAGACCTGCCGAGGGTGTTGAGGTGACAAAAGAAAGGTATCCTTACCTTGTTTCTGATGATGAGTTTAAAAAGATTGTTGCAATAATAAGACTTGCTGTGCCCTACACTGGAATGATTTTATCTACCCGTGAAAGACCAGGTTTTAGAGAAGAGGTAATTGACCTTGGAATATCGCAGATAAGCGCTGGGTCCTGCACGGGTGTTGGTGGCTATACTCTTGAGTATGAAGAAAAATCCACGGGTAATTTAGATGAAGACCTTGCACAGTTTGAGGTTGAAGATAAAAGAAGTCCAGATGAGGTCATAAGAACACTTTGCGAGGAGGGTTATATTCCAAGCTACTGTACAGCTTGTTACAGAAGAGGAAGAACTGGGGATTTATTTATGCAGTATGCAAAGACAGGTGACATTCAAGACTTTTGTACACCAAATGCGCTTTTGACTTTTATGGAGTATTTAGAGGACTATGGCTCTGAAAAGACAAAAGAGGTTGGGCGAAAAATTATATATGAGAGCTTGAATCAAATAAAAGATGAAAAAATGCGCAAAGAAACTGAAAAGAGGCTTGAGATGATAAGAAATGGTGTGAGAGATTTATATTTCTAAAGTTTTTCAATCAAAAAGGGGCTTATCGCATAGCCCCATTTTTGCTATTTTGCTCTTCTTCAATTTGTTTTATAACATGCTCAATCGCAAGCTTTGAAAACGGCTTTCTTATAAACTCAAAAGCACCACATTTTTTTGCTTCTTTTTCAATATCTGGCTGGGAGATGGCAGAGATTATGATAATATGTGTTTCTGGCAGTATATTTTTGATGATACGCGTCGCAGTAAGACCGTCTATATCAGGCATGGTTATATCAAGTGTGACAATGTCAGGTTTGATGTCCTCTATCTCCTCTATGAGATCTGAGGCGGAAGAAAACTCTGCTATAACCTGGTGCCCAAGTGATGTGAAGATGTCTTTTAACATGATCCTTATAAACTGGGCGTCATCTACAATACAAACCTTCATAACAAATCTCCTCTTTTTGAGATTGTCAAATATTTTCAAGGGCACTATAATATATTATAATGCTTTTGCTAAAAAAAACAACACTAATTGAATAGAATTTTTTCATGTGAATAATATCTTTGTCATATTATCAATTTTGCAGACAAAGAGGTAGGAGTATGCTCAGGAAGGAAAATTTAAAGATAGGAAACTACTGTATATATCAGGATACAGATTTTTTCCTGTATGGTACAGATGCTGTTGTGTTAAGCGATTTTATCCAGATAAAGAAAAATGACGTTGTAGTTGAATTTGGCACTGGTAATCTTATAATTCCAATTTTACTTTGGGCAAAAGGTAAAAAGTTCAAAAAGCTTTATGCAGTTGAGATTCAAAAAGAGGTTTGTGACCTTGCTGTGTTAAACAGGAATATCAATAATCTTCAGGATAGGATTGAAGTGATTAATGCTGATTTAAAAGATGCTCTCAAAATTTTTGGTTCTGAGTTTGCAAATGTAGTATTTACAAATCCGCCTTACAGAAAAGTAAACAGTGGTACTATAAATCCCAACATTAAAAAAGCCATTGCAAGGCATGAAATTATGTGTACAATTGAAGATGTTGTCAGAAGCGCAATGCAGATTTTAAAATTTGGTGGGCGTTTTTATATGGTTTACAGAAGTGACAGGCTTACAGATGCTCTATACTATCTGCGACTTTACAAGTTAGAACCAAGCCTTATACGATTTGTTCACCAGAACAAGGGAAAAGAGTCTTCACTTGTGCTGATAGAGGCCAAAAAAGGTAAACAGTGTTCATTGGTAGTTGACAAGCCACTGTTTATTGATGAAATGGAATATTACCTTGAGATGCAAAATGATAGTAAGGATGAAAAGGCATGAGTGGAAAGCTATTTATTGTTGGAACACCGATTGGAAATTTAGATGACATGTCAAAACGTGCTATAGACACTTTAAATTTAGTAGACTTTATTGCATGTGAAGATACACGGGTCACCATAAGGCTTTTGAACCATTTTGGGATAAAAAAGAAACTTGTTTCTTTTCATGAGTTCAGTCCAAAAGAAAAAGAAGAGAAAATTATTCATGAGCTAAAAGATGGCAAGAAGATTGCGCTTGTGTCTGATGCGGGAATGCCTCTTATTTCAGACCCTGGGTATGAGCTTGTTCGAAGGTGCATAGAAGAAGATATAGAGGTTACAGTGGTGCCAGGACCTTCTGCTTTTGTATGTGCTTTAGTGCTCTCTGGTCAGAACACTTACAGTTTTGTGTTTGAAGGGTTTTTACCCAAAAATAAGAGAGTTAAGAGAGAAAAACTTGAAAGCTTAAAATATGAAAAAAGGACACTCATATTTTATGAAGCTCCTCACAAACTTTTGGATACACTTTCTCAGATGGCTGAGATTTTTGGAGAAGAAAGAGAAATAAGCATTGTCAAAGAGATAACAAAAGTGCATGAAAGTGTTATGTTAACAAATCTTTCAAAAGCAATAGAGTTTTTTAAACAAAATCCTCCGAAAGGTGAATATGTGCTTGTTGTGAGAGGCTATGAAGATGCTAAAGAAAAAGAACAGGAAAACAATATTGAGTTAATAAGAGAAAAATTAAATGAAAAACTCTTGCAGGGATTTTCCAAAAAAGAGGCAGCAAGAATGGTTGCAGATGAGCTAAAGCTACCTAAGAACAAGGTGTACAAGATTATGGTTGAAAGCAGTGATGCGATTAAAAAAGAATAGAGGGCAGAATGAATTTTTCTGCCCTCTATTCTTGTGGTGTTTGTCTTCTTTTGCTCAATTAGCTCTTTTTGAGTTCTTCCATGCAGTCTTTGCAGATGTTCTTGCCCTTGTAGTAGATAACATCCTTTGCATTACCGCAGAAAATGCAAGCTGGTTCATATTTTCTGAGGATTATCTTGTCACCATCAACAAAGATCTCAAGAGCATCCTTTTCAGCAATGTCAAGTGTTCTTCTAAGCTCGATAGGAAGAACTATTCTGCCAAGCTCGTCAACCTTTCTTACAACGCCTGTTGATTTCATTTCAAATCTTCCTCCTTTCAACAAATTTCGACATTTTTCTTACATTGCTATTATACCATCGTTACAATTTTATGTCAAGGATTTTTTAAATCTTTTTACAATAAATTTTATTCAAGCAAACAATAGCTTTTGTAGGGTTTATGTGTTCAAAAAAGGTGCACTGCTTGTTTTCTGTTTTTTTCAAAAAAATTCGATTAAATCAATATTTATTGTATAATACAGATTAATAAAGAACAAGAAAATATAGACTGGGAATAACGTTTTAAATGAGCATTAATAAATTTTCGACACGATTCGACAGATTAGAAATAGTATCAAATTTTGAAATAAGTAATTATAATATTAGATCGTAGGATCAACTTGTTCACATACAAGTTTTTTAATAAAATACACACAAAAAATATTGACTAGTAAACGCTTACGATATATTATATAAACAAAAGAAAGTTGATTTTTAATATATTCAATTTTAAAAAAGGTTACAAAACCATTTATATAAAGAGTTTATAGGTTAAACTGCCTAATTTCTTAACAAATATAGTTTGGGCAAAATTACGTATAAATGTATCGAAGGAGATGATAGATTTGTCTGGGTTTTTAACAATTCTGAAAAGGACAAAATTTGTCATTGTATATTTACTAGTCATATTACTCATATTGCTCTGTAAAATCTCAGCATTTGCTTCAAGTGAAGTACCTACCCTTCAAGATTACCTAAAAAAAGTGGGAAATGTTGAAAGACCAAAGAAAGAAATTATAATTGAGGCAATTAATTACACAAGTTCAAGTAATGCAAGTGTCAGAAAAATATCACAATTCTATGGGCAAAAAGATGTGCTTTTATGGGAAAAAGAAGGTGGATGGTTAGAGTGGAGTGTAAATATTCCGGAAGATGGATTTTATAATATGGCTCTTCTCTATTATCCTTTGCCAGGTAAAGGGCTGGGGATAGAATTTAGCGTATTTATTGATGGAAAAATTCCTTATAAAGAAGCCCAAAAAGTTACATTTCCAAGAGTATGGAAGGATACAACAGGAATTAGGAAAGATAAAAAAGGCAATGATTTGAGACCAAAATGTGATGAACACCAGCAATGGCAAAAAATTGATTTTATAGATACTGAGGGTTTCTATAACAAAGCTTTACCGTTCTATTTTACAAAAGGCGAACATAAAATTAGACTTATAAGTATTAGAGAGCCTATCGCATTGAAGCAGTTGATTATATATAACAGTGAGGAATTACCAACTTATGAGGAGTACATATCAAAAAGTCGTGAAAAAAATTCAAAAAATGTGTTTATAAAAATTCAAGGTGAGAATACATATCTAAAATCTGATCCAATACTATATCCTACTTATGATAGAACCGACCCCGCAACAGAGCCTTATCATGTTTCTAAAATAAGACTTAACACAATAGGTCAGTGGAATTGGCGTTATCCGGGGATGTGGATAAGCTGGATTTTTGAAGTTCCGCAGGATGGATATTATAAAATTGCAATAAAAGCAAGACAGAATTTTGTCCGAGGGTTATCTGTTCACAGAAAGTTATATATTGACGGAAAAATTCCTTTCAAAGAAGCTGAGGATATTGAATTTCCATATAGTATTAGCTGGTATATGAAAACAATAGGCAAGAAAAATCAACCATATCTAATATATTTGAAAAAAGGTGTTCATGAATTAAGGTTGGAATCAACCCTGGGTGCTTTTTCAGAGATTTTGAGTAGAGTTGAAAGTACCACAATAGATTTAAACAATTTGTATAGAAAAATAATAATGATTACAGGCACATCACCTGACTTGTATCGTGACTATTTCCTTGAAGAGCAAATACCAGAGCTTGTCAGTACATTAAAAAGATTAAGCAATGAGCTGGAAGAAGAAGCTGCTATGTTTGAAAAACTTGCAGGGCAAAAAGGCGGAGAAGCTGAGTTTTTAAGAAGAGTTGCTCTTCAACTCAGGAGTATGGCTGAAGATACTGACACAATACCTGGAAGATTAACAAGTTTTAGAGACAATTTGAGTGGATTATCTTCGTGGCTTGCATATAGAAGAGATCAGCCATTAGAGATAGATTATATTTTGATTACATCTCCTGAGGAAAAGCTGCCCTCGCCGACAGCTTCTATTGGTAATAAGATTGTTAATTCAATAAAAGCATTTTTGTATTCCTTTGTTGAAGATTACAATAACGTAGGTGAAGTGTATCAGGGGCAAAAGGTTATTAAAGTTTGGGTTGGCGGTGGTCGCGATCAGGCGCAGATTATAAGAGATCTAATCAATGATTCATTTACACCACAGACAGGAATTAAAGTAAATGTTAGCCTGGTTCAAGCAGGATTAATTGAAGCAATACTTGCAGGAAAAGGTCCAGATATAGTTTTAACAGTTTCAAGGGCACAACCAGTTAATTTAGCCGCACGTGGTGCACTTGTTGATTTGAGCAAATTTAAAGATTTTAATGAAGTTAAAAAAAGGTTTGCTAAAACTGCTTTAGTTCCATATACGTATAATGGCGGTGTATATGGGCTTCCAGTTACTCAGGATTTTTATATGATGTTTTACAGAAAAGATATCTTAAAAGAGCTAAATATTGAATTGCCACGAACATGGGATGATATGTACAAAGTCATAGCAAAGCTTCAGAGATATAATCTTCAGGTTGGTCTTCCATATCAAAGGATTGACGCTCTTGAAGCAATTGATGCGGGGCTTGGTGCAAGAAATCTCTTTCCTACATTATTGCTTCAGTTTGGTGGAAGCTTTTATGACAAAACAAAAACACGAACACTATTGGATAGACCAGAAGCTGTAGCTGCATTTAAGACTTGGACAGATTTTTACACAAAGTACAATCTTCCTTTGATATATGACTTTTACAACAGATTCAGAACAGGTGAGATGCCACTTGGAATAGCACCATATACCACGTATAACCTGTTATCGACAGCTGCACCTGAAATTCGAAATGAATGGGGAATGGCACCAATACCTGGGGTAAAAAAGCCAAACGGTGAAATAGACCGTTCTACAGGTGGGTCAGGTACAGCATGTATAATATTAAAGAAAAGCAGAAATAAAGAAGCATGCTGGGAGTTTTTGAAATGGTGGACATCTGATGAAATTCAAACACAGTTTGGGAAAGAGCTTGAGATGCTGATGGGTACTGCTGCAAGATACAATACAGCAAATTTGAGAGCTTTTCAAAGACTTCCATGGAACAAAGAGGAGATAGAAAATTTAGAGACACAGTGGAAATATGTAAAAGAAATAGAGGAAGTTCCAGGAAGTTATTACATTACAAGAAGTATAGACAGTGCATTTTCAGCTGTTGTTTATCAGGGGATAAATCCAAGAGAAAGTATGTGGAAATATACAAAAGAAATCAACGATGAGCTTGAAAGAAAGAGGATAGAGCTTAGTTTGAATAAATAATTGAAAAATATTTAAAAAGATTTTCATAATTCCATGAAGGGAGATTTTATAGATGAGCCTAATTGAAGACATAAAAAAGAATAAAGCAAGTTATTTAATGATAGCTCCATATATGTTATTATTTACGATATTCACATTAATTCCAGTTATAAGCTCTATATTTTTAAGTTTTACAAATTACAATATGCTTCAGCCACCTAAATGGGTTGGATGGTCAAATTATATAAGATTGTTTCTAAATGATAAAATATTTTTAAAGGTGCTCAGGAATACTCTAATATTTGCATTTTTGACAGGACCGCTTAGCTATTTTATGTCTTTTTTCCTTGCATGGTTTATAAGTGAGTTCAATCCGAAGTTGAGAGCATTTTTAACACTTGTATTTTATTCACCTTCACTTGCTGGAAATGTGTTTTTCATATGGTCGTTTATATTCAGTGGCGATGTTTATGGACTTATAAATGGATGGGCGATGAAACTTGGGATTATAGATGAGCCTATTAACTGGCTTCAGGACCCAAATTACATTTTATGGGTAATTATAATAGTTCAGCTTTGGCTTAGTATGGGTGCTGGATTTTTGGCATTTGTTGCAGGTTTTCAGAATCTTGATAGAGAACTATTTGAAGCAGGAGCAATTGACGGCATAAAAAACAGATTTCAAGAACTTTGGTACATCACAATCCCGCAGATGGCACCACAGCTTTTGTTTGGGGCTGTAATGCAAATAGGTGCATCATTTGGTGTTAGCACAGTTGTTATGGCACTTGGGGGACTGCCAACAAGGGAGTACAGTGCAGACACTGTTGTGACTTATCTTATTGACTATGGGACAGTCAGATTTGAAATGGGCTATGCTTCAGCAATTGCAGTTGTGCTTTTTATTGCTATGCTTTTGACTAACAAGGTTATTACGTCAGTTTTGAGAAGATATTCATTTGATTAGTATATGTATTCTAAATTTACAAAGAGTAGGTGAGTTTAGTTGAACAGAAAAGCAATGTTGGTGTGGAGAAAACAAAACAGAAGCCTTGGAGGGAATATAGTAATATTCATTATCTTAGCGGTACTGGGTATATTTATGGCATTACCGCTTGTTTATACGATAGTCAACGCATTTAAGCCATTTGATGAAATCTTTATTTTCCCCCCACGGCTATATGTACGGCGTCCTACACTTGATAACTTTGTCTTACTGTTTCAACTTGCAACAAACATGTGGGTGCCTTTTTCAAGATATGTTTTCAACAGCTTATTTATATGCATTGTTGGCACAGTTGGTCATATTTTCATTGCATCGCTTGCTGCTTATCCGCTTGCCAAGCATCAATTTGCGGCAAAGAGGATTATAAATGAGATAATAGTTCTTGCACTGCTTTTTACACCGCAGGTTACATATATTCCTCTTTATATAATTATGTCTAACTTAAAGCTTATTGATACTTATGGAGCACTGATTTTTCCGGCTTGGCAAATGACTCTGGGGCTATTTCTAATGAGACAGTTCATGACCCAGATTCCAGATGCACTTTTAGAAGCTGCTAAAATTGATGGTGCAAATGAATTTTTGACATGGTGGCGTATAGTTATGCCAAATGTTAAGCCTGCGTGGCTGACGCTTATGATTTTATCATTTCAGCAGCTCTGGAACCAGACAGGTGGTTCGTTCATATTCAGTGAAAGTTTAAAGCCACTGCCTACTCTTATGTCACAAATAGCAGCAGCGGGTATTGCTCGTGCTGGAGTTGGTGCTGCTGTTGCGCTTGTGCTAATGATTCCACCTATTGTACTTTTTATCATATCGCAAAGCAGCGTCATGGAAACAATGGTAAATGCAGGTATTAAATAGTAAATAGTTATGTTGTAATTTCTTAAACTATGAAAGTAAAGGTGAGGACAGTGAAAGTTGAATTAAAAAGTATAAAGAGAAGTATAGTACTCATTTTTGCCATAAGCCTAATATTCCAAATAATAAGTACTACAAAAGTGTACGCATATATAATTGAAGATATGCGTGAAGTTCCATATTATCAATACAATTATGATGTATATCAGCATGAAATACCAAGCGCTGCTGGTTATTATCCAGCAAAAACCATAAGAGGAGAATATATCGGTTCAGGCAGTTTTAAAAATCCAACAGATCTATATGTTGATAACAATAATACTATCTATATTATGGACAGTGGCAACAAGCGAGTAATAGTCTGCGATAAAGACTTCAAACTTAAGAAAATTATAGATAAATTTTTCGATTCTAATGGAACTATTCAACTTATTGAACCAGATGGAATATTTGTCGATAAAAGTGGTTTAATTTACATATGTGATAAGGGTTCTAAACTGGTCTGGATATTCAACCAAGATGGCAAATTAATAAGAACCATAGAAAAGCCTGTATCAGACCTGAAAGCTGCTAAAAAAGATTTTATTCCATTTAAAGTTGTTGTTGATAATGCAGGGATTATCTATGTTCTTTCTTTGGGAAGTTTTGAAGGTGCTTATATGTTTGACCAAAATGGGAATTTTTTGGGGTTTTACGGGAGCAACAAAGTAGTTGTTACATGGCAGTTATTGGTTGATAGGTTTTGGAAGAGTATTTTAACAAAAGAACAGAAAAGTTCTATGGTAAGATATTTACCAACGGAATGTACCAGCATCGACATAGCTAAAGATGGATTTATATATACCTGTTCAAATTACACTGATGTAAGCGAAGGTGAAATAAGAAAATTAAACTATTTAGGCGAAAACATACTTTGGTATAAAAAGCAAGGCAGAACAAGAGACTATGGTGATATTTCAAAATATCAGGGGAAGGAGTTGGAAGATTCATATTTTATAGATATTGACGTGACTGATGATGGATTTATCAATGCACTTGATTATGAACGAGGACGAATTTTTCAGTATGATCAAAATGCGAATTTGCTATTCATATGTGGAGGGAAAGGTGATCAGGTAGGCACATTTAAAGATCCAGTGGCTATAGATAGTATAGCAAATGATTTAGTTGTTCTTGATAAGCTAAAAGGAACAATCACAGTTTTTAAAGAAACAAAATTAGGAAGCTTAGTACATAAAGCAACGCTGCTATATAATGAAGGTAAGTACGATGATGCAAGGCATTTATGGGAACAAGTTCACAAAATGGATTTCAATTTTTCACTTGCACATGTAGGTCTTGGCAAAGCACTTTTGAGGATGGATAAATATTCAGATGCGATGTATTATTTCAGGCTTGCAAATGATAAAGATGGTTATTCAGAGGCAAAAGAAGTTTTAAGAAATGAATTTTTAAAAAGAAATTTTGGGGTTATAGCAACAACTGTAATTGCTATAATAGTACTTTTGTATGTATTAATAAAACGCTTTAGAAAGCCACCTACAGCTCAAGACATTTATACTAAAAAGATCGACAAGTATAAATATCCTTTACATGTAATGCTGCATCCATTTAGAGGCTTTGAAGAATTAAAAGAAGAGAGGAAAGGTTCTGTTATAATTGCAACATTTATTGTGTTTATATTCTTTGTAACTATGGTCATAAATAGACAATACACAGGATTTATCTTTAATCCGTATAGACAAGATAAAATTAACATATTGTCAATATTCTCAAGTACAGTTGGTATATTTTTCTTCTGGGTACTTTCTAACTGGATGGTATCCACTCTTACTGAGGGTGAAGGCAAGTTTGGAGAAATATGGGTATTTTCGGCATATTCTCTGACACCATATATTATTTGTACTCTTTTAGCAGTTGTTATGAGTCAATTCATGATTGCAGAAGAAGCAATGTTTATAAACTTTGTAAGACTTATTGGCACCTTATGGCTTGTAATATGCATATTTAATGCAATAAAATCTGTTCATCAGTATACTCCAAGTAAAACTATAGGCACAATAGCTTTGAGTGTTTTGGGAGTAGGAATAATTCTTTTCATTATTGTATTAATGCTTACACTGTTTGGACAGTTAATAGACTTTATCAATAATGTGTACAGCGAGATACTCCTCAGGATATAGCTAACCTTTTAAAAGGAGGCATATAAATTGTTTGATTTAAAAAAGTATAAACTAATCAGAACAATTGGAATAATATTTGCAATAATCATTACACAAATATTAAGTTTTCAAAAGATTTATGCAGACTCTGAAATAAGTTTTCAGAAGATTGCTGCCAATGATAGGTTAGAATTGTATGTGAATAAAAAATATGGTTATTTCAAAGTTTTAGACAAGAAAACAAATATTGTATGGTTGAGCAATCCAGAAAATTGGAAAGAAGACACTGTTGCAGCAGGAAGTATGAAAACACAGCTTGCATCTCAACTTGTAGTAAAATATGCTTTTATGGAGTCATATGCAATTCAAACGTCAAACAGCTATGTAAGCTCTGCAATGAAAAGAGGTTTGAAAATAAAGCCAATAAAAAATGGATATATAGCCACGTATTCATTCAAAAAAGAGGGTTTTGTAATACCTGTTGCAGTAACAATTTCGAACGACTATCTGAATATTGAAGTGTTAGTCAATCAAATTAAAGAACTTAAAAAAGAAAAATACCGGCTTGTTTCCATTATGCTCTTGCCGTTTTTTGGAGCGGCAAGTAAAAGCGATAAGGGTTATATTGTTGTACCAGACGGTTGTGGAGCTGTGATAAATTTCAACAATAAAAAAGGAGAAGAAGAGTATTCACAGCGAGTATATGGTCCTGATTATGCCTTAATTAGAGAGCCCAACACGTATGTTACGCAGTATGCAAGGTTACCTGTCTTTGGAATGAATAAGAATGATTCGGGGTTTTTGGCGGTTGTAACGAATGGAGATTCAAAAGCAATAATAAATGCCTATACTAGTGGCGTTAGAACAAATTTTAATCAAGTTTTCAGCGAATTTATCATAAGAGAACAAGACAGTGTCACATTTAGAGAAAAGCAGTGGAATGAAAAAACGTTTAATATATTTGAAGAGAACATTCCAAATCAAACAAAGTACTCTATTAGATATTATTTCCTTGACAAGAATAAATCAGACTATATTGCGATGGCTGAAAAGTATAGAGAATATCTAATAAAGGAGAAAGGTCTTAAAAAAGAAGACCAGCAGAAATTACCTTTATATATTGAATTATACGGTGGAATGAAGAAAACAAAATATATTGTTGGGCTACCAAGAAATGTAACAATACCATTAACTACATTTGATGATGCTATTGAAATTTCAAAGAGATTGAAAAATATAGGTATTAAAGACATAGTTGTGAAGTATACAGGATGGTATGAAAATGGAGTGTATTATAATCTTCCCATTTCACCAAAACCCGAGAAAGTTCTGGGTGGGTGGAAAGGGTTTAGAAAAATGATAGATTACTTCAATAGAAATAATATAAAAGCATATTTTGATGTAGATTTTGTAACATTTAGAAAAGGTTCATTGTTTTATCCTCTGAATGTTGTTGCCACAAAGTCTTTGAGAAAAATGCCAGCAAAACTTATTAGATATTCACCAGCTACATGCTATGCAGATGATGATTATCCTCTACTATTTATGGTATCTCCTTCATACGTGACCAAGTTTGTTGACAAATTTATTGGATCCAAACATGCAGAGATAAAAAATATATCTATCTCAACAATTTCTAAAATGTTATATTCAGACTTTGGTTCAAAACAAATAAACAGGTTAAAAACAGAAGAGATTTTTACTAATTTGGTAGAGAAGGTGACAAAGCAGTATAATGTTTTATTAACAAGTCCAAACGGCTATTTAATACCTAAGGGAAAAGAAATAATTGATGTACCTATTTCAAGCAGCAAATTTGCAATTGAGGACTATGAAATACCATTTTATCAGATGGTGCTAAGAGGATATATTCCTTATTCTACACCAGCAATAAACGATTATACTAATGATTGGATGGTGTTATTGAAAACATTGGAAACAGGATCATTCTTAAAGTTTACATGGACCGCGAGAAATGAGGATGAATTGAAGGAAACAATGTGTGATTTTCTCTACTCATCAAATTATAGGATGTGGTTAAATGACGTAAAGAGTATGTACAGAAAAATTTATCCTGTACTGCAACAAATAAATAATAAAAAATTCTTAGAGCACAAGGTATTAAAGGAGGGACTTGTGTATGTTAAGTTTGATGGTGGAGTGGAGATATTGTTAAATTATACTTCATCTGACCAAAAGGTTGGAAATACTGTTGTAAAAGCAAGAGATTTTAAAGTTATTAAGAGGTGAATATTTAATGCAAAGAACTAATTTATTAAAAATATTTCCAAAAAGAAAGCTTACTCTTAGGCAAAAAGAAGCGTTATACGGCAGATTATTTATCCTGCCATGGCTAATTGGACTTGTTATATTCTTTATAATTCCTTTTATAAATTCCATATATTACACGTTTCACAAAATAAGATTAGGCGACAATGGTTTGGAGTTTGAATTTATTGGATGGGAAAATTATATATATGCGTTTACAAAGGACCCCGACTATTTAAAAAATTTGACATCGTCTATAACAAATATGCTGTATGAAGTTCCTATAGTAATAATTTTCAGTGTTTTTGTTGCATATTTGTTAAAAGATGATTTCAAGGGAAGAACCTTTGCCAGAACCATATTTTTCTTTCCGGTAATTATAGCATCAGGAGTTGTTATAACGGTATTGAAAGAAAACGTCCTTGGAAGCAACACATCAAGCATGGTGGCTTCATCTACAACAATTTTTAAGGCTGAGAATTTGAGAGCGGTTATGATAAACGCAGGTGTACCAAGATGGTTCAGTATGTATATTGTCGACATAGTAAATAAGATATTTGACCTGACATGGAGGTCTGGGGTTCAGATACTTTTGATACTTGCAGCGCTACACAACATTCCAAAAAGTTTTTATGAAGTTGCAATAATTGAAGGTGCGACAGAATGGGAGAAGTTTTGGAAGATAACTTTTCCAATGATTTCGCCCACAATACTTGTTGCAGTCATATATTCAATAATTGATTATTTTACTGACTATGGCAACCAAGTAATGAGAATGGTTGTAAATCAGGCGAATAACGGGAAGTTTGAATATAGTACAACTTTAGCAATAACCTATTTCTTAGTGGTTATGATAATAATTTTAATTGTAAACAGAATAATTGGTAAAAGGGTTGTTTACTTAACTTAAATTTGATTTATGAAGAGAGGCGAGATTAAATGAAAGTTGCAAGAGCAATTAAGCTCAACTATACCTTTGAAAAGTTTAGAATTACAGATGTTTCAAAGCTAGTATTCAAAAAAAATCTATTTATAGTTTTAAAGAAGCTATTTCTGTACACATTCATAATATGCATGAGCTACATACTATTGTATCCAATACTATTTCTAATAAGTAATGCACTAAGGGCAAAAGAGGATTTGTTTGACCCGAGCGTTATATGGATACCGAAGCATATAACTTTTAAAAACTTTGAATATGCCAATATGCTTTTATCATACCCATTGGCAATAAAAAATACGTTAATTATCCTAATTCCATCGGTTATTATTCAGACATTCATATGCATGATGGTCGGGTATGGTTTTGCTAGGTTTAGATTTGCAGAAAGAGAGTTATTATTCGGGATATTGCTTTTTACAATTATTGTTCCAATGCAAACAATAATAGTCCCACTTTATATGAAATTTAGATATTTTGATTTTCTTTACATTGGCAAACTTATAGGAATTTTTACTGGAAAACCAATGACAATAAATTTGCTTGATACACCTTGGCCATTTTATATACTGAATTTTTTCGGGATGGGAATAAGGTCAAGTTTGTACATCTTTGTTTTCAGGCAATTCTTTAGAAATATGCCAGTTGAATTGGAGGAAGCAGCAAAGATTGACGGATGCGGACCATTTTCAACATTTTTGAGAATAATGGTTCCTAACGCGACAGGAGCAATAATAACAATTTTGCTCTTTACAATAGTATGGCACTGGAACGACTATTATGTTTCGGCTATGTTCTGTAATGAGAATTTGCCTGTATCAGTAATGTTAACCGCACTCAACAACAGGATGAGCATGATTCAGGATGCATATGGTTTTTCATCAGATGATATTTACCTGATTGGTTCTAATGTACTTGAAGCAGGGTGTTTGATGGTAATTTTACCACTGATTATTGTGTATATCATTGGACAGAGATATTTTACTGAAAGTATTGAACGTACAGGTATAGTTGGTTAAAAAATTGGGCTTTAATCCCCATAAAAACAGTAGGGGATTAAAAATAAAAAACATGAATGAGGAGGTTTGAGATTATGGTAAGACCAAAGATTGTTAAAAGAATTATTTCGGTTTTAGTAGCTATTTGTATGCTTGCTTCAGTTGCTTTGATTGTGGGCAAGTCTCCACAAAGAGTGCAAGCGTCATCAAAACTTGGTGACATTTCATTCTTAAGACCTGGTTTTTCTAAAGAGAGTTTAAAAAGTACTGACATTTTCAACAAAGCAGTTGCAAAGGCAATTGAAGACTATCAGAAAAAATATGGTGGAAAAGTAAACATAGTATATTCTGACTGGAACAACTGGCAAACAAAGATAATTGCAAGGATGGCTGCAGGTGATCCAATCGATGTTATTTTTGGAGGAACCGGGACATTTCCGGCATTTTACAACAGAGGGCTTGTACAACCACTTGATAAGTATGTTGATTTGAAAGCTCCATATATAAACAAAAGAGCAATGGACTATGCATTCAAGTACAATGGTCACTACTATTTAGCAAGCCAGAAAGGTTCGAATGTTCCATGGCTGGTTATATATAACAAAGACTTAATGTTAGAAGAAGGTATTGATGAAGAAGAAATGCCGCTTGCTCTTTACAAGAAGGGAAGATGGAACTGGGATACATTTGCCGCACTTGCTAAGAAGCTGACAGCTGATACAAATAAAGATGGAAAGATTGATAGGTATGGTGTAAACTTCTGGGCAGCAACAGCTATTGTATACGCAAACGGCACACAGTTTGTTAAGGTTGATTCATCTGGTAAAGGCAAGGTAAACTTTGATAATCCAGCGCTTCAGAGAGCATTGAACTTCTACAAAAAGGGTGCAAAAGAAGGCTGGCTTGCTAGAGACTGGGATATAACAGTTTCTGGTTTGAAGAAGAGACAAACTGTAATGCTTGTTGCACCACAATATAAATTTGATCAGGACAAGAGAGAGGTTGAAGATGAGCTTGAAGCTGCTCCATTGCCACTTGGACCAGACAACAAGTCAGGGCTTTATCCATTCGATGCAGACGGGTATGGCATTATGAAGGGTTCAAAGAATCCAGTTGGTGCTGGAAAGTTTATTAACCTGTTATTAGAAAGCGTCCAAAAGAATCATGATGATGTCAATGCAAAAAATAGACCAAAATACTTAGTAGATTTTGTTAATAAGCTTGCAGAAAAATCTTTCTATCCAGGCTTAGGAGAGTCAATGCTTGGTATGCCACACTGGGATATATTCGGAAGAGTTGACAGTTCTGACTCTGTTGCAGCTGCATTGTCAAGTTTGAGACCTCAAGTTGAAAAGAACGTCAAAGAAGCTTCAGCTGGTGCTATTAATGCAGTTTACAAACCATTCAAGCCATTTACAATTAACTTTGAGGATGGAAAATTAGATACATTCAAAGTTTTAGATACATCAAAGAAGACAGTTAAACTTTCAATTGCTTCAGGTAAAGAAGCTATAAAAGGAAAATCCTTGAAGGTAACTTGGGACCAAGGAAAAGACGGTGGCGAGATTTATGTAGTAACAGCACCAGAAAAGGTTAAGATATACGGGTGGCATGACTATACTGTAAGCTTTGATGTCAAAGTCTTGAAAGCACCAAAAGCTGGCAAGACGACAGTTGTATGTTCAATCCTCAATGATACAAAACCAAATGCAACATCTTATGGCAGCATTACAAAGACAATTGATAAAGGTCAGACTGTCTACCATGTAGAAGGTAATATTACAAATATTCCAGATAACTCTGACAAGATGTGCTTGAGAATTGGCGTTCAAGAAGGAGTAGACTTTGTAATTGATAATATTAAGGTTGTAGAACTTGAATAATTATAAAATGTGACACTTATTACAGGGCATACTCATAAAATAAGAGTATGCCCTGTAATAACAAATATTTCTAGTGTATTTAAAGTAGTGAAGGTAGTGAATCATATGAAGATTTTGAGGATGTTTAAAAATTTAATTATAGAAACAATCATTTTGAGTATGATACTATGGTTGTTTTTTAGTCATAACGCAAGCTTTATTTCTGCCGTAGGAGGAGAAGCATTGAGAGGGGGAACAGCTGCAACAAATCCGATAATTCTTGCTGATATTCCTGATCCTGACATTGTTAGAGTTGGAAAAGACTATTACATGGTCAGCACCACAATGCATATGACACCAGGTGTTCCAATTATGCATTCAACAGATCTTGTGAACTGGAGGATAATTGGCTATGTTTATGACAGGTTAGAAGAAAATGATGCACATAATTTAAAAAATGGTCAAAACGTTTACGGAAAAGGGCAATGGGCACCTTGTATAAGATACCATAAAGGTAAATTTTATGTAATATTTGCTTCATTAGATTCTGGCAAGACTTACTTGTTTAGCTCAGCGAAAATTACGGGACCATGGGAGAGGGTGGAATTTCACGAATATCTCCATGATCCAACCCTTTTATTTGATGATGATGGGAAAGTCTACATTATATACGGTAATAAAGAAATAAGAATTAGAGAATTAACTCCAGATTTAAAAGCTTTTAATCCACTGGGACTGAACAAGGTAATTATTAAATCTAAAATTGAAGGACTTGAGGAAGGTTCACATGCTTACAAAATAAACGGTAGGTACTACATAACAACAATTCGGTGGGAAAAAGGAAAAATAAGAGAAGAATGTATATACAGATCAGATAGAATTGATGGGCCATATGAAGGGAAAGTTGTACTCAGTGATACCATGGGATACAAGAATAACGGTGTTGCACAGGGAGGACTTATCGATACACCGGATGGAAAATGGTTTTCAATGCTTTTTCAAGACCATGACGCAGTTGGGCGTGTTCCAGTTCTTGTGCCTGTCAGGTGGAAAAATGGATGGCCAGTCTTTGGAGATGAAAATGGTAAAGTTCCGATAAGATTTGTAAAGCCGGGCAGGAGCAGTTTTGAAACTGAAATTGTGAAAAGCGATGAGTTTTACCAAGAAAAAATAGAAACAAATTTCAGAAGATTTGAAGTTGAGAGAAATTTGGAAATTACAGCACAAGAAGAGCTTGCAGTAAACGGCGATTTTAAAAGGGGGAAAGTTGGCTGGAAAGGCAAAGATGGTTCAAAGGTGGAAGTTGTGAAAGAAGAAAACAGAAATGTTCTTCATGTCTATTCTATTTCAGACCAAGGTACAGGAGTGCAACAAAACTTTACTGGTAAAATTATGAAAGGAAAAAAATATAAATCTGTTTTTAGAGTTAAATACACAAAAGGTGCTGAAACTGTAGAATTTGTCTTATGTGCAAGACTGTCAAATGGAAATAATGTGATTTCCAAAGAGCTTGTAAAGGGATTGGCGCAAAAAAATGAATGGACAACAATATCTAGTATATTTGAGATTGACCAGAATTTTGATACAATATCATTATTAGTAAAAGTTTTATCTATTGGAAATAAACAGGAGAAAGTAACCGAATTTTATGTGGACTTTTTCTCTGTAAAAGAGGTGCTTTTTACAAGTAAAGAACCAGAACAAGTAGCACCAAATGGTTCGGTATTAAACTTGACGTGGCAATGGAATCATAACCCTGATAACACAAAGTGGTCTTTGCTTGAAAGAAAAGGCTTTCTTAGATTAAGAACTTGTGATGTGGTAAATGATATACAGCAGGCAAGAAATACGTTGACTCAGCGAACTATAGGTCCAAAATGTTCAGGATGGATACTTATGGATGTAAGTAAGATGAATGATGGGGATGTTGCTGGACTTGCTGCATTTCAAAAAGAGTATGGGTTTATCGGTGTTTCAAAGCAGAGAAACAAATATTATATAATAATGGTTGATAAAGGGAAAGAAGTTGCAAGAGAAAATTTACAGCAAATGATGGTGTATTTAAAGATTGATTTTGATTTTGAAGTTGATAAAGCATATTTCTACTACAGCTATGATGGAATTAATTGGACGAAATGTGGTTCTGAACTTGAAATGAAGTATACCTTGCCCCAGCATTTTATGGGATACAGATTTGCAATATTCAATTTTGCGACAAAAAAGCCAGGCGGTTATGTTGATATAGATTTCTTTAAATTTGAGAATAAACTAACTGGCATAAAAACAGAAAATTATTTGAAGGCATATTTTGATAAAACTGAAATTTTACTTGATAACTCTACTGATAAAAAATATCAAGTTTCTATTTGCGTAAATTCTCTTCCTAAGAATGAAAAAATAGAACAAGTTGAACTTTTGTTGAACCATCCTGAATGGATTGATGTTGCTGGCATAAAAAAAGAAAATAAGCTGCTTGAAAATGCAATTGTAAAAGTAATTAAAAGAGAAGCAAATCAGACAACAATTTCAATTTCTAACATAAAAAAAGAGCTTATAGACAAAGATAATAAATGGCAGAGAATAGTAAATATTCAACTAAAACAAAAAATAAAACTATCAGAGTCAAATAAAGGTGAAATATCAATTAAATCATTTGTTTTACAAACAGAGAAAGAAAAAATTAGTTATGGGAGTGACGCTGCAGTGACAAAGGTAGAATACACTGCACCTAAAGTACCAATAGGTAAAATTCCACCTAATGCAAATCCTCTAATTTCACACAAGTTTGGTGCTGACCCCGCTGTTCTTGTTTACAATGATAGGGTATATGTTTATCTTACAAACGACATTTTAGAGTATGACGCAGACGGAAATATTGTGGACAATACCTATAGTAAGATAAATAAAATTACTGTTATTTCTTCTGAAGACCTTGTCAATTGGACAGACCATGGAGAGATTGAAGTTGCAGGACCAAATGGAGTTGCAAAATGGGCAACTCAGTCATGGGCTCCAAGCATTGCTTACAAAAAAATAAATGGCAAAGATAAATTCTTCCTGTACTTTGCAAATAACGCAAGCGGTATAGGTGTTTTGACAAGCGACAGTCCAATAGGTCCATGGGTGGATCCTCTTGGAAGACCATTAATTTCAAGGTCTACACCGGGAGTAGAAGGCGTTGTTTGGCTATTTGACCCTGCAGTCTTGGTAGATGATGATGGAAAGGCATACATTTACTTTGGCGGTGGAGTTCCGCAAGGACAAGACCAAATGCCAAATACTGCACGTGTTATGCAACTGGGTGATGATATGATAAGTGTTGTAGGAAGTGCAAAAACCATTCATGCACCATTTATGTTTGAAGATTCTGGTATTAACAAGATAAATGGAATTTACTGTTATTCCTACTGCACAAACTTTTATGGTGGATCAAGACCACAGGGAAGTCCACCTGCTGGTGTAATAGCTTACATGATTAGTAAAAATCCTATGGGGCCATGGGAATACAGAGGAGTTATACTCAACAATCCTGGATATTTCTTTGGAGTTGGTGGCAATAATCATCACCAGATTTTTATGTTTAAAGGTAAATGGTATATTACATATCATGCGCAAACTCTTGCAAAAGATATGGGTGCAGCTAAAGGATACAGGTCACCGCATATAAACGAGGTTGTTATTGAGGGTGATAAGATCAGAGAGGTTGTTGCGGATTATAAAGGTGTCAATCAAGTAAAGCTGTTTGATCCGTATAGACTGGTTGAAGCTGAGACATTTGCATGGTGTGCAGGTGTGTCCACAAAGAAAGCAGATGCAAGTAACAACATGTGTCTTACTGATATTAATGATGGTGATTGGATAGCTCTTTCAAAAGTAGATTTTGGGAATGCTGGAGCAAAAAAGTTTGAAGCGATTGTGAATAATGTAAATGGTGAAAGCTTAATAGAGATAAAGCTTGATTCTTTAGATGGGAGAACCATTGCAGTTGTGGAAGTCAAACATCAGCAAGAATTTTTATCCAAGTGGACAAAGGTAGAAACAAAGGTTGAAAAAGTAACAGGAGTGCATGATTTGTATTTTGTTTTCAGAGGTAAAAAACAAAATAAATTGTTTGATATGGACTATTGGAGATTTATGAAATGAAAGGAGTAACTGGGAGATGAAAAAAAGGAAATTCAAAATATTATATTTATTTTTAATTATAGTACTTTCTGTATCATTTATTATATCAATAGTTTTTCCATCATTTTTTAAGGCGGCACAGACAACCTCAACAAACATAAACTTTGAAGGAAGAGACAAGTTAACATTTTTTGCATATGGCAAAGCAAAAATAACAATAGACCAAAACATAGCACAAGAAGGAAAAAAGAGTATAAAAGTTACAGACAGGAAAAGTGTATGGGATAGCTTTGGGATAGATGTAAAAGATGTTTTACAAAGAGGAAAAACATGGGTGGTATCAGCCTATGTAAAACATAAGGGGAAGAAGCCGATAGAATTTTCAATAACAGCTATTTATAATGACGGCAGGGGGTTAAAGTACCTTCAGCTTGGTGAGAAAATTGTCATACCAAACAAATGGGACAAAATTGTTGCTAAGTGGAAACCAACGTTAAAAAACCCGATGGACTTGATTATTGCAATTCATCCAACAGTTGATAAAACAACTGCATATAATGTGGACAATATTCAAATAATGACAGAAGAAGTTTATCAATCACAAGCTGTTGTTTTTAAAGATACATTTGAATCAAATTTGACAAACTGGCAGCCAAGAGGTGATACTGTAAAACTAAAAATAGATAATACAAAATCGCATAATGGAAATAAGAGTCTTTATGTATCAGGTCGTTCGGCATTCTGGCATGGAGTTCAAATTCCTGTGACAAAATATCTTGTTGCTGGGAAGGTATACAAATTTAGCGTATGGCTGTATCATCAATCAATTGACAAGCAAGGTTTTGGTCTTACCATTCAAAGAAAGATGGCAAACGATGAACAATATAAATATGATTGGATAACTGGAAGCCAGATTGAAGGTGATGGCTGGGTTGAGATAAGTGGTAATTATTATGTACCAAAGGATGGCAAAATAGAAGAACTTGTATTTTGTGTTTCTTCGTGGAACCCAACATTAGCATTTTGGGTAGATGATGTTACAATATCTGATCCGTTTAAGTTACAGGGACCTAATTATAATTTGCCGTCTTTAAAAGAGAAATATAAAGAAGATTTTAAAGTTGGTGTAGCTATTGGATATGGTGAACTTATTAGTGATATAGACACACAATTTATCAAAAAACATTTTAACAGTATAACACCAGGCAACGAGATGAAACCCGAAAGTGTGCTAAAAGGACCAAACAACTATGACTTTACAATAGCGGATGCATTTGTGGATTTTGCAACAAAAAATAAAATGGGTATACGCGGACATACTCTTGTCTGGCACAACCAGACACCTGATTGGTTCTTCAAAGATGAGAATGGCAATTTTTTAAAGAAGGATGAACTTTTGAAAAGGTTAAAAAATCATATATACACAGTTGTTAGCCGGTATAAAGGCAAAATATATGCTTGGGATGTTGTCAATGAAGCTATTGATGAAACACAACCTGATGGTTACAGAAGGTCAAACTGGTACAATATTTGTGGACCCGAATATATAGAAAAAGCGTTTATTTGGGCACATGAGGCAGATCCACAAGCAAAGTTATTTTACAATGATTACAATACCGAAATTCCACAAAAGAGAATGTTTATATATAACATGATTAAAAATTTGAAAGCAAAAGGTGTTCCAATACATGGTATAGGTCTTCAATGTCACATAAATATTGACAATCCTTCTGTTGAAGATATAGAGGAGACGATAAAACTATTTAGCACAATTCCAGGGCTTGAGATTCAAATTACTGAGCTTGACATGAGCTTTTATCAATGGGGTTCTTCTGTTTATTACGCAGAGCCATCAAGAGAAATGTTATTAAAACAGGCAAAGAAATACTATGAGTTATTTAACCTATTTAAGAAGTACAAAAATGTCATAAAAAGCGTTACATTCTGGGGGCTTAAGGATGACAACTCTTGGCTGAGAGGAGTTTTTAACAAACCAGATTTTCCGCTTTTATTTGATGAGCATTATGATGGCAAACCTGCTTTCTGGGCGTTGATAGACTATTCAATATTACCACAAAATGCCAATTTGCCTACACCACCTGCTATTCCAAAAGTAAAGGCTAAAAAATAATATTTTATCGTTTAACATTACATGATATTGGGGGAATAGATAATGACATATGTAAAAATTGAACGAGGAAAAATATTTGGTGTATTTCCAGATAATTGGAAATTTTGTGTTGGTAGCGGTCGTATAGGGCTTGCGCTTCAAAAGGAGTATATGGAAGCATTAGAATATGTAAAAAAGCATATTGATTTTAAATATTTAAGAGCTCATGGTTTGCTTCATGACGATGTTGGAATCTACCGCGAAGATAGTGTTGGGGATATGAAGCAGCCGTTTTACAATTTTACTTATATTGATAAGATATATGATTCATTTTTGGAGCTTGGAATACGGCCTTTTGTTGAGATAGGATTTATGCCGTCAAAACTTGCATCTGGAACACAAACAGTATTTTACTGGAGGGGTAATGTTACCCCTCCCAGTGATTATGGAAAGTGGGAGAAGCTAATTAAAGCAGTTGTTAAACACTTCATAGACAGATATGGCGAAAAAGAGGTTGAAAACTGGCCGTTTGAAATATGGAACGAACCAAATTTAAATGTATTTTGGAAAGATGCTGATCAAAATGAATATTTTAAGCTATATGAAGTGACAGCAAAGGCTATAAAAGATGTAAATGAGAATATAAAGGTTGGTGGGCCTGCAATATGTGGCGGGGCAGACCACTGGATAGACGATTTTTTGAATTTTTGTTATAAAAATAATGTTTCTGTTGATTTTGTTACACGACATGCGTATACAGCAAAACCCCCTACTTATACACCACATTTTGTTTATCACGATTTACATCCAATTGATTACATGTTAAACGAATTTAAAATGGTACGAGAGCAGGTAAAAAATTCACCGTTTCCAAATTTGCCGATACATATTACTGAATACAACAGTTCATACCATCCGCTTTGCCCTGTTCACGACACGCCGTTTAATGCGGCATACCTTGCAAGGATATTAAGCGAAGGAGGAGATTATGTAGATTCGTTTTCTTATTGGACATTCAGTGATGTATTTGAAGAAGCAGATGTACCAAGGTCTCTGTTTCATGGTGGGTTTGGCCTTGTAGCTTTCAATAATATTCCAAAACCTGTGTTTCACATGTTTACATTTTTCAATGCAATGGGAAGAGATATTTTGTATAGAGATGACCATATCTTGGTAACAAAAAGAGCAGATGGTTCAGTTGCGATTGTGGCATGGAATGAAGTTATAAGTAAAGAACAAGAGATTGAAAGAGAATACAAGCTGGAAATTCCTATTGACTTTGAGGATATTTTTGTAAAGCAAAAATTAATTGACGAAGAACATGCAAATCCATGGCGTGTATGGATTGAGATGGGAAGACCAAGGTATCCGTCAAAGGAACAGATAAAAACTTTGAAGGAAATTGCAAAACCGTATGTTAGCACTTGCAGAATGAGAGCAAGAGAGGGTTATGTAACACTTAATATCAAGTTAGGTAAGAATGCAGTTGTGCTTTATGAGCTCAATAAAGTTAATGACGAGACGCATACATATATAGGGCTTGATGATAGTAAAATTCCAGGTTATTGAAAAAGGAGGATATTGTATAATGAGCGAAGATTATTATGAAAAGTCTACTGTATCACTTACGGAAAAATATAAAGAGTTCTTTAAAATTGGTGCAGCTGTTACAGTGAAAGATTTTGAAGGAATACACGGAAGAATTCTTACAAAGCATTTTAACAGTTTAACACCTGAGAATGATATGAAATTTGAAAGAATTCATCCGAAAGAAGATTTTTACAACTTTGAAGCTACTGATAAGATTAAAGATTTTGCACTTAAACATAATATGCAACTGAGAGGACATACACTTGTATGGCACAACCAAACACCTGAATGGGTTTTTCGTGACAATGACAAAGAAGCACCAAAAGAGCTTGTAATAGAAAGACTGAGGGAACACATAAAGACAATTTGCACAAGATACCGCGATGTGGTTTATTCGTGGGATGTTGTGAATGAAGCTGTTGAGGATAAAACAGATGTTCTGCTCAGAGATTCAAAGTGGAGAAGAATCATAGGTGATGATTATATTAAGATTGCCTTTGAAATAGCTAAAAAGTATACAGGAAATGGGAAACTATTTTATAACGACTATAACAATGAAATGCCATACAAGTTAGAAAAGACATACAAGGTCTTAAAAAGTCTTTTAGAAGAAGGAACTCCGATTGATGGTGTTGGCATACAAGCACACTGGAATATTTGGGATAAGAATTTAATAGACAACCTTAAGAGAGCTATTGAAACATATGCATCCTTGGGGCTTGAAATACAAATAACAGAGCTTGATATATCAGTATTTGAATTTGAAGACAGAAGAACTGACCTATTAGAGCCCACTGAAGAGATGGTGGAGTTGCAAGCTAAGGTTTATGAGGATGTGTTTAGAGTATTTAGGGAGTATAGAGATGTTATAACGTCAGTTACATTATGGGGGATTAGCGATAGACATACATGGAAAGACAATTTTCCGGTAATAGGCAGAAAAGACTGGCCATTGCTGTTTGACATTGATGGAAAGCCAAAAAAGGCATTTTTCAGAATAATTGACTTTTGAATTAATGAACTTAAAAAAAATAATGCTCAAAAAGGAGATAGATTTAAATGGCTATAATGGAAATAAATTTTTATTCAAAGAGGCTCAAACGAAGCACAACCCTCATGGCAGTTTTGCCAGTTGATAGGTTTGATAGGAGTTTTTCGAAAAAAAGTGATGTTGACAGTTTGAAAGTACTTTATTTGTTGCATGGATATGCGGGCAATCACATGGATTGGTTGTATGGAGCTCAGATTGTAGAATTGTCTTTAAAATATAATGTAGCGATATTTATGCCTTGTGGAGAAAATAGTTTCTATTTGGATGATGAGGATAGGGAAGCATACTATAGTGAGTATATAGGAAATGAACTTATCGAGTTTACAAGAAATGTATTTCCAATACCTGAAGATAGAGAAAAAACGTTTATTGGTGGACTTTCTATGGGTGGCTACGGCGCGTTGAGAAATGGCTTAAAATATCACAAGATATTTGGTGGGATAATTGCGCTTTCCTCAGCTTTAATAATCCATAAAATAGCTGGAATAACACCAGATTTTAAGGATGGTATTGCAAGCTACAAATATTACAGACATGTATTTGGCGACCTGTCCTCTTTGATTGGCAGTGACAAAGATATAAATGCTCTTGCCAAAAAGCTGAAAAAAGAGGGTGTAGACATTCCCAAAATTTATATGGCATGTGGCAAAGATGATTTCCTTGTTCATGAGAACAGAGAATTGTACAATTTCCTAAAAAAAGAAGAGCTAAATGTAACGTATGAAGAAGATGAAGGTACTCATGATTGGCAGTTCTGGAACAGGTATATTTTTAAGGCTTTTGAATGGGTAGAAAAAGTCTTTTAAAATAGCTTTTTTAGGGGAAGAGAGATTTTTACGCCTCCTCTCTTTCCTTTTTTTAAAAAATTTAGTATATGAAAGGAGAGCAAACACACATGAAAATAAATATTTATCCAGAAATTAAGTTAGGCAAGATAAATAAATTCTGGACAAAGTGTGTAGGCAGCTGTCATGCAGCAACTGCCCTGAGGGAGGATTGGAGAAAGCAGCTGAAAAAGTGTAGGCAAGAACTTGGGTTTAAATATGTCAGATTTCATGGCTGGCTTAACGATGATATGAGTGTTTGCTTCAGAAATGATGAGGGCAAACTTTGGTTTTCATTTTTCAACATTGATTCTATTATTGACTTTTTATTGGATATTGGAATGAAACCTTTTATAGAATTGAGCTTTATGCCTGAAGCTTTAGCATCTGGTACAAAGACAGTTTTTCATTATAAGGGCAATATAACTCCGCCAAAATCCTATGAAGAGTGGGGACAACTTGTTAAAGAACTTACAAGACATCTTGTAAAAAGATATGGTAAAAATGAGGTAAGAGAGTGGTTTTTTGAGGTATGGAACGAACCGAATTTGAAGGACTTTTTCTGGGCAGGGACAATGGAGGAGTATTTTGAGCTTTATAAGCATGCAGCGTTTGCAATCAAGATAGTTGACTCTGAACTGAAAGTAGGAGGACCTGCATCAGCAGTAGATGCGTGGATTTTGGAGCTGAAAGAGTATTGTCAGAAAAATGGAGTACCAATAGATTTTATAACAACACACCAGTATCCAACAGATTTAGCGTTTAGCACAAGTTCTAATATGGAAGAAGCCATGGCAAAAGCAAAAAGAGGTGAGCTTGCTGAAAGAGTAAAAAAGGCTTTGAGTGAAGCAGAACCTTTGCCTTTGTATTATACTGAGTGGAATAACTCGCCGAGTCCGCGAGACCCGTACCACGATATTCCATATGATGCAGCATTTATTGTGAAGACTATAATAGACATTATTGATTTGCCGCTTGGTTGTTACTCATACTGGACATTCACAGATATATTTGAAGAGTGTGGGCTAAGTTCATTGCCTTTCCATGGAGGGTTTGGACTTTTAAATATTCACGGTATACCAAAGCCGTCATATAGAGCATTTCAAATATTGAATAAATTAGATGGAGAAAAGGTAGAACTTAAAGTTGAAGAAAAAAGTCCAACTGTAGACTGCATAGCAGCTATAAATGGCAATGAATTAGTTCTTGTTATTTCAAACCATAATGTTCCGCCTTAGTGTAAAATATTTATAGGACATTGGATGGAAAAAAGCTCCCTCCTCTTGGTAGAAGAGAAAAAATGAAGTAGAATATAATGATGAAAAAATAAAAAAAGAAAAAGGAAAAACAAACCAAAGGAGGGAGCAAAATGACTGAAAATATTGTATCAAAAATAGAAGAACTTTTAAAGACTTTTGAGGAAGGATTAGAGAAGATAGTGAAAAGGGAGAAGGATTTAGCGGAATATTCAATTGAACTTAAGAAGCAGTTAGACCTGATAGGCAAGGAGATGATAAAGGAAGCATGTGAACTTATAGATGAATCATTGAAAGAAAACGAAGAGAGGAAGAAGAGGTATGAAGTTGTGAGGAGAGACAAGAGGGGTTTAAAGACAATATTTGGTGATATTGAATATGAGAGAACATATTACAAAGATAAGGAAGGCAAAGGATATGTTTATTTAGTTGATATAGTTTTAGGGATAGAGAGATATCAAAGGATAGACAATGCGGTAAAGGGAGCGATAATAGAGAGAGTAGTAGACATGTCATATGAGAAGGCAGCAAAGGAAGTATTAGGGGAGGATAGGATTAGTAGACAAAGTGTAATGAATATTTTGAAAGGGATAGATAGTAAAGAATTAGATGAAATCCAGCATAGCAAGAGTGTAAAAGGAGAGAAGAAAGTTGTAAAAGAGCTTTATATCGAGGCGGATGAAGACCATATTTCATTACAGAATGGGAAGAAAGAGATAGCGAAGCTTGCTTACATAAATACGGGATATAAGGAAGAGAAGGGCGTTGTTATTAGGAAGGAATTAAAGGATTTGCATTATTTTAGCAGTGTAAAAGAGGATGCAGATGATTTTTGGGCAAAAGTGGGTAAGTATATTGAAGAGAATTTTGAAGTTGAGAAGATAGAAAACATATATCTTTTAGGAGATGGAGCTAATTGGATAAAGAAGGGATTAGAGTGGATAGATGGAGCGGAATTTGTATTAGATAAGTTTCACTTAACGAAGGAGATAATGAAAATAGCAGGAGGGGATAGAAAATTATTTAATGAGATTTTGAAAGCATTAAGAGAGAAGGATAGAGAGGGATTTGAGGCATTAGTAAAAGAAAAGATGGAGGAGGTAAAAGAAGATGAGTTAGCTAAGAGGAGGATAAAGAAGGGAAGGAGATACATACTTTCGCACTGGGATAATATAGTATTAGAAGCAGCGAATGTTAATATAAAGGGATGTAGTGCAGAAGGGCATGTAAGTCATGTATTAGCAGAGAGGATGAGTTCAAGACCAAGAGGATGGAGCGAAGATATAGCGGAGACCATGGTAAAGTTATTGAGTTTAAAATATAATGGTTTTGAACTTATGAATGTATATTTAGAGAAGATAAAAGCCAAGAAGTCAGAAAGGCAAGAAGTTAAAGAAATAGCAAAAGGAATTATAAAGAACGGGAAAAGAGTACGAAAAGGTACGGAAAAGTGGAATAATATACCAGTTATAGCAAATGGTAAAGTTAACCAGTTACGAAGAGCATTAAAGTCTTTGATTAGTTGTAGCTTCTATAATGCAGGTATATTCTGATAAAAATTTTTTCCTACAAACTCTTGACACTATCATGTTCCGCTATCCCCTATAAACAGTGAAAAAATAACTGTTACAATAAATGGTATTAGAGAATGCAAAGAAATTTATGCAGAGAGGATAGATGAATACAATGCAAATCCCAAAAGAAAGTGGGTTGAAATGGGCTGTCCAGAATATCTGAATAATGAACAAATTGAAGAGCTGATTAAATCATCAAAAATGAAGAAAGAAGAGATATTATGGAGAGCAAAAGGCGAGAATCAAGTTGCCTTTGAGATAAATATTTTACCCCATTCAGTTATAGGAGTTTCTATAAAAATAGTATAGAAAAGCAGTTTCAAAAGTAATAGTTATTATGTGATTTAAGTCAGTTTTCAACTAATTTTTGGTTTTGACATCTCAAACAATGTCAATTAAAATAAAAGTATAGTATTTTGCATATTCAACATAGTATAAATTATATAGAAGGGTAATTTAAATACCCTTTTATTTTTTGTAGCAGGGGGTGTTCTTGTGGCAAAGAACCATACAAAATCTAAAACATCTGCCACAGCCACCGTTTTGGACCAGAAAAAAGCAAAGTTTGTCTCAAAAGATACAAGGGACAATGAATTCAAACCTGATTTAAAAGAGCTTTCAATAAAGAGTGAAAAACCTATTGTGCTGGCAGATGCAGAAAAAGAAAAGAGAAAATCAAAAGATAAAAAAACAATTGAGAGGGAGAATAATAGTTATTTACATAGATTTTGGAGAACTATATCTTCCAAAGTAAAACCAGCGATAATTAAGAAAATCCGCGTTTTCAAAAATAAACCAGAAAGCGTTGTTTTTTCTCACAAGCATTTTAAAAAAGATCCTCTAAAACGCTTATTTGAGGAGATATTAAGGATAATTATTGGTCTGAGGTTCATTGGCAATATAAGAAATTCAAAGGAAGGTATGCTAAAGCTAAAGATATCTGCAACGTTAGCATTTATGATTTTTATGATTTTTGCCATACATAAAATTCCAACAACATACCAGAAGGCTTATGCAGTTTTACTCAATGGAAGCGTTGTAGGATACGTAAAGGACAAAACAGAGGCTCAAAAACTTTTCAGTAATTTGAAAGAAGAAATTTCAAGCAAGCACAGAACAGATGAATTTGTTTTTCAGAACAAACCTCAGCTGAAGGAAATTCCGCCTGGTCAGTACAAAAGTACAAGTTTAGATAGTCTTAAAAACACCATAATAGAAAAAGGGGTTGTGCTTTTAAAAAGGTATGCGCTTTTTGTGAACACAAAAGCTTACATGGTATTTGAAAATCCTCAGATACCACATAAAGTTTTGCTTAAACTAAAAAGCGTTTATTACAAAAATGAAGCTCAATCTGCAAGATTTTTAGAAAAGGTTGAGATAAAGCCTGTGTATGTAAAACCAAGTGTGTCAGTTGCAACTGAAGATCAGGCGCTGACTAAAATAATGTTTGGAAAAGATGAGGTAATAGAGTATACTATCAAAGAAGGAGATACGCTGTGGGATTTAGCCAGAAAATATGATATCTCTGTGGATGATATATTTGCCTCGAACCCGGGCCTTACTGAAAAGATAATGCCTGGGCAGAAGATAAAACTTTCCAAGATGACACCGCTTATTAACGTTGTGCTTGAAAAAGAAGTGGAGTTTGAGGATGTATTGCCCAAGCAAGTAAAAGTTATAAAATCTGAAAACTATTATACAACACAGACTATTGTAAAGCAGGAAGGGAAAGATGGAAGGGCAAAGATAAAAGCTAAGATTGTATACATGAACGGTCTTGAGTATGACAGAAAGATACTTTTCCAGCAAATTTTGCAAAGACCAGTTGACAGGGTTGTAGTTGTTGGAACAAAAAAACCTCCGAGATATTTTGCAACAGGAAGATTTTCGTATCCCGTATGGGGGCTACTTACATCGCGATTTGGATACAGAGGGAGAGAATTTCATGAAGGGATAGACCTTGCTGTTCCGTGGGGTTCAAACGTGTATGCAGCTGACGGTGGCGTTGTTGAGTTTGCCGGGTGGTCAGGTGGTTATGGCAAGCTCATTATTATAAATCACCAGAACGGCTACAAAACTTACTATGGTCATCTTAGCAGGTTTTTGGTAAGCCCAGGACAGAAGGTTGCAAAGGGGCAGCTTATTGCCAAAAGCGGGTCAACCGGTAGAAGTACAGGTCCTCATCTTCATTTTGAGGTGAGGAAAAATGGCGTACCACAAAATCCGCTTGTGTATCTGCACTAATAAAGGAATTTCAAGTACAAGCATAAAAAAGGCTGGTTGAGCTTCAAAAAAGCGACAAACCAGCCTTTTGTTTTTACCAGTCAATTTCAATTTCATATTCAATTGGGTCTTTCACGCCCACTTTTTTAAAAGCTTCAATTCGCTCCGTGCATGTTCCGCACCTGCCACAGGCTTTTTGCCCTCCTTTGTAACATGACCAGGTTAAACTGTAATTTACTCCAAGTTCAAGACCTCTTCTGAGTATGTCTTCTTTTTTCATATCAACATAAGGTGCTTCAAGCTCAAGACCTATATAGTCAGCAAGATATAGTGCATTTTTCATTGCCTCAACAAACTCTTTTCTACAGTCTGGATATATGGGATGGTCACCTGCGTGTGCGCCATAAAACAGCTTTTTTGCCCCAAGCGATATAGCATATGCTGCAGAAATAGAAAGCAAAACCATGTTCCTGTTTGGAACAACTGTCTGTTTCATGGTGCTGTCGGTGTAATATCCTTCTGGTACGTTCCAGTCAGGCGTTGTGAGTGCAGATGGTGCAAGCTCTGCAAAAAATGAGATATCAACAATCTTGTAAGGGATGGATAAAAGGCTGCATGTCTTTTTTGCAAACTCAAGCTCTTTTGAATGTTTTTGTCCGTACAAAAAACTTATTGCAAAAACTTCATAACCCTGACTTTTAACATCATAAAGAAGTGTTGTTGAGTCCATACCGCCAGATAACACCACAACTGCTCTCATTTTTAAAGTTTTTCACTCCTTTGCAGCAATAACATCAACTTCTATAAGAGCACCTGGCAAAAGCTTTGCCTCAATGGTTGTTCTTGCAGGGAAATTCTGCGTAAAGATTGTGGAGTAAACTTCATTAAACTTTGCAAAATCCTCAAGTGAGGACAAATATACATTTACTTTGACAACATCTTCAAAAGAAAATCCAGCATCTTTCAAAATAGCTTCAATGTTCTTGAAGACAAGCTGTGTTTGAACTTTTATATCGTCACCTTCTATTTTCCCAGACATTGGGTTTATGGCAAGCTGTCCTGAGACAAAAAGAAGATTTCCAACCTGCACAGCATGCGAATACGGTCCAACTGGTTTTGGAGCATCATTTGAAACTATACATTTTTTCATTTTAATATCACTCTCCTTGAAAGTTTATTCAAGCTTTCTACCGCAATAAGGACAGTACAAAAAAGTCTTTGAAACTCTTCTTTGACAATTTGGACAAAAATCAGACCTTTCATCATCAAAACCATATTCGTTTTCGAATTTTCTAAAGAGCTCAACATCAGCAAGGGTAATTGGAGTATCAATTCCACGTTCAAGGTCTTTAGCAAGTTGCTGATTTGTAATAATATAAATTCGATTGCAACAGCTTGTTTGCAAAAAATATCTGACATTCCATCTAAAAAGTGGAATAAAGAAAAAATGAAAATAGCTATAAACTTTTAGCAAAGTATAATTTCCCTTTCTTGAACAAAAAGGACAAATTGTTACATCTATTTGCCGTATAGCTTTTGCTTTCTCTTCAATGCCAAATATACCTATAAAAAACATCGTAAGTTAATCCTGCTCCTCAAAAATCATTGTTCTTTTTGTATTTTATCATTTTAGGTTTTGATTTTAAAGATTTGTGATATAATTTTATTGCAGCTTGTAAAGCGCACATTAAGATGTGTGAGGAGGGTGAATGCAGAGGTGAAAATAATATTTGTGGGTAAAAATAAAGAGGTTGAGGTAAAAGGACCAAAGACAGTTATAAATCTTGCTAAAGAACTTAATATAACTTTAGAGGCAAACGTGTTCATCAGAAATGGTGAGATAGTTGCACCTGATGATATTTTAAATGATGAAGACACAATTGAGATTATTTCAGCTGTTTCAGGTGGTTAGAAGTTTTGAAAGGAGCTGAAAAAGGCTTTGAAGTGTGTGAGATGTAAAGGAAAGGGCATAATTTATCTCAAACGCCACAATGCAGCTTTTTGTCAGGATTGTTTTTTATATTACTACAAAAATCAGGTAAAGAAAAATATAAAAAGGCACAAGATGTTTGACAAAAAAGATAAGATTTTGGTGGTAATCTCCGGTGGGAAAGACAGCATGGCTCTGTGGCACATATTGGCAAGCGAAGGGTACAATGTCACAGGGATGTATATAAACCTTGGAATTGGCCATTATTCTGACAAATCACAGCAGGTTGTGGAAAGCTTTGCGCAAAAAAACGGTCTTGAGCTTATTGTAAAAGATATTAAAAAAGAGTATGGGCTTGACATATACAAACTTTCAAAGCTTCTAAAAAGAAGCACATGTTCCATTTGCGGTTCAATAAAAAGATACCTCTTTAACAAAGTAGCATATGATGGCGGGTTTTCAGCTGTTGCAACAGGACACAACCTTGACGATGAAGCAGCAACGCTTTTGGGAAATGTACTTTCGTGGGAAGAGGGATATCTCGCAAGACAATCGCCTGTGCTTGAATCCACCCATCCAAAGCTTGTAAAAAAAGTAAAGCCGCTTTATACTCTCACTGAGCGTGAGAATCTGTTTTATGTTTTAATCAACAAGATAGAATTTTTGCACGATGAATGTCCGCATGCCATTGGTGCACGGTCAATTCTGTACAAAGAGGTTTTGAACAGGCTTGAGGAAGAAAGTCCAGGGACAAAACAGCGTTTTATCACAAGCTTTTTGGAAAAGGGCAGAAGACATTTTCAGGATGTTTATGAAAAGGTTGAACTGAAAGAGTGCATTAGCTGCGGTCAGGTTACAACAACAGAAATTTGCTCATTTTGCAGATTTGTTCAGATTTTAAAGCAGGATGCATAAAATAAAACGGGTTGCCAAAACCGAGAAATTACAACGCGTATAAAAACCTCTTGGCAACCCTTTTAGTTTTTACACGCCTCTGGTATTCTCTGACCAAATTATTTTGTGAAGTTGAATCTGCACTCTTGTATCAAAAAGCTTGTTTTCAATAAGAAATTTTACAATTTCAGCTGGTTTTATCATTCCAAAAACAGGGCTGAAAAAGATATTGCACCTTGGTTTGAATGTCTTTATAATTCTTTCCGCAGTTTTTAAATCTTCATATGTGCCAACAACAAACTTGAGCACATCTTTTTGACCTAACAAAGAGATGTTGTCAACAATCATCCTGTCTTCCATACCGCTTGATGGGCACTTGTAGTCCATGGTGATTATGGCATCTCTCGGTACATGCTTTATGCTTACGGATCCATTTGTTTCGATGTTGACCTCAAATCCTTCGTAAATGAGTCTGTCAATCAATATATAGATGTGCGGTTGAATAAGAGGCTCTCCACCTGTGAGAGTAACTCTTTTGATCCCGGTAGATAGAATAAAGTCCAAAAGAGCGTCGATACCAATTTGCTCATATTGAGGATTCTCATTTGCATACTTTGTGTCGCACCAAGAGCAGCTGAGATTGCATCCTGCAAACCGCACAAATACTGCAGGATATCCACTTCTTATACCTTCTCCTTCAATGCTCACAAACTTTTCGACTACATTGAATTTAATAGGATTTTCGCTTTTAATGTATAAATCTGACAATTGATATCTTCACCCTTTTTTACTAAAATTTAGTATAAAATTATTGTATTAAAACTTAGGATAATTCAAGAATTTCTACATCAAGTCTTGAAAAGTGCTTTTTATCAAAAGTAAATATCTTATTATTTCCTAATTTAACCATATGATGAAAAAGGTATGCATCAATAAAATCAACGTTGTATTCTTTGTAACTTTTGAGTGCAAACAGAATAACGTCTCCTTCTTCTACTTCAACACCATCAGCACATATAAAAGCACTCAGGATATCAGCTATTTGGTTCTTTGGTATCTTATAAAACCATTCTAAAGTCCATACAACTTCTGCAATTGTAATAGGTGCAACAAGTAATTTTAATTTCCCCTGTTCTGCTTCAAGCATAATTTTTTGAGCTTTTTTAAATAATTCATGGTGGTCTTGCAAAAGATATCTTAAAATGACATTTGCATCAATCCAAACTTTTTTCATTCTAGCTTCTCCTTTACTCTTTTGCTTACCCAAATTTCTTTTGTAATATTTGCTTCATGTTCCAGATCTGTAAACTCAATTGATGATTTCAAAGTCCCTCCAAGCTCTGATAGTTTCTTTTTCTTTATTACTTCAATTATAACCTTGCCATCATCCTGCACGGTAAAAAGTACACTATCACCTATCTCCCCACCAATAATTTTCCTTATCTCAGCTGGCAGTTGTAGCTGACCTTTTCCAGTAATCTTTGATCTTGCTTGTATCATGAAAACACCTCTAAGATAAATTGTTCTTACCTTTATTATAATCAATGATATTTAAAATTTCAATGACTAATTAGATGAATCAGTAAAATGTTATTATAAATACTTTTTTGATTCTTTCAAGTATATTAAATCTAAAAACTCACAAACTACTCATTCTTGTTGCGATTAATGGCTCAAAAAAATCCATTCTTACTGTTTTAGAAGGTTCTCAAGATCTCCCAATACAACATAAAAAAGAAAAGACTAACAAACAGACTCAAGAATACACCTAAGCTCAACTGATATGACTTTTGATCAAAATGATAATTTATGCAATTAAACTTCTAAAACTTTGCATGTTTATAAGCAATAAAAAGTCCTGTAAATATGCTTGACTTAAAGACCTAATAGAATTATAAAAAATATAAATCCTTTTGCATGTGGATGATTCAAATGAATTATATGGAACTTTACAGCAAATTATTAAATAAGCTAATTCAAAACAACAAAAACGGATATTGGCTTTTGAAAAGTGGGATATTGATTGGGAAAAACTATGTTAAGTATTTTCCAGACAAAAGACTTCCAAGGTCGTTTCAGTATCTGCACAAAATAGTCTTTGATTGGACTTACAAAGGAATTGCAAGTAAAAGTAGTGTATGGGTAAATCTATTTGCTCCAAGTGAAATTTTACTTGCTTTTGGCTTCAATCCCATCTTTGTTGAGGCAATTTCTGCGTTTTTATCAGGACTTGATGTGGAAGACGAGCTCATCTTGAAAGCAGAAAGCCAGGGAATAAGCGAAAGCTTTTGTACTTTTCACAAAGCTTTTTTAGGTGCTGCAATTTCAAATCTTTTAAAAAAGCCGAAATTCTTGGTTGCAACTTCAAATATCTGCGATGCCAACCTAAATACATTTAGATTTTTGTCTGAGACTTTAAAACTGCCATTTTTCTTTTTAGATGTTCCCTCTGAAGATTCCAAAGAGGCAATGCAGTATTTAAAAGCACAGCTGAGCAGTATTATAAACTCCATAGAAAAGCTGACAGGTCGAAAACGTAATCTTGACTATTTAGCTAAGATTATAAAAAAAGAAAATGCGACAAGAAAACTTATAAAGGAAAGCTTACAGCTGAGATCAACAAAAAACATTAAAACCACACTTACATTTGAGATGTTTATGCTCTATCCTTCGCATGTGTTCTGTGGCACTGACCCGGCTTTGAGGTTTTATCAGATGTTTGTTGATGACCTGAAAAACTCAGAAGAAAGAGGCGGTAAAAGTATTTTCTTTATACACACACTTCCTATATTTGAAGAAAATTTTAAAGAGTATTTCAATTTCAGTAGCAGAATAAATGTCCTTGGGATGGACCTAAATTTCGACTTTTTAGATGAAATAAACGAACAAGATCCAATAGAAGCAATTTGCGAAAAACTTCTGAAAAATCCATACAATGGTGATTTTAAAAGAAGATTTGAGCACATCAAAACATTAATAGAAATTTTAAAGCCAGATGGAGTTTTGCAGATATGCCAGATGGGATGCAAACAGTCCATAGGATGCTCAATGCTTTTAAAATCGAACATTGAAACTCTGGGTATTCCATTTACCACTATAGATGTAGATTGCGTTAACAAGAAGAACAATGGCAAAGAACAAATAAGAACTCGGCTTGAAGCATTTTTAGAAAGAGTCAAATGAGGAGAGTGGCGATGAATGATAGCCTATGTTTGCAAATATACTCCCGTTGAGCTGATTAAAGCTTTTGGTGAAGAAGTTTATAAGTTAGAGCCAAAAGTAGCATCGGTTGAAAATGCAGAAAGGTTTTTGCACACAAATCTTTGCAGTTTTAGCAAGGCAGTTTTGGAGTACATATTGCAAAATGATATAAAAAGAGTTGTTCTGACAGCTTGCTGTGATAGTATGAAAAGAGTATATGACGTTTTAAAAGACAAAATGGAATTTATAGATATCATTGACGTTCCACGGATGGATTTGCCTCAATCAGTTGAATATTTCTCATTTGAGCTAAAAAGGTTTAAAGAGAAGCTTTCCTACTTCCTGAAAAAAGAATTTGACAGGGAGATATTCGAAAGTGAAGTAAGAAAGCTTACTAACAATTACAAAAATGAAGAGTGTGAAATAGCAATTTTAGGAGCACATGCAAGAGAAGATGTTGTGAAGACAGCTACCGAACTGTCAAATGGAAGGGTGTTGAATCTTACTTGTTCAGGACCGCGAATTTGTTTGCAAGATAATAAGTTTGATGGTAGTATTGAGGACTATGCAAAAATTCTTTTAAGCCTTCTGCCATGTATGAGAATGAATATGGAGAGGGATTTTTTAAATAAGAATCATTACAAAGGAATTATTTATAACACAATAAAATTTTGTGATTTTTACTCATTTGAATATGCAAAGATAAAAGATAGGCAAAACGTTTTAAAAATTGAAATGGACTATAGCCAAGAACTTTCTCAGCAAATTGTAACACGTATTGAAGCATTTGTAGAAATAACAGAAAAGCCTCAAATAAAATCTATGGAAAAACAAGGCCGAAAAAAATATTTTGCTGGTATTGATAGTGGCTCTACCTCCACAAAAGTTGTGATTATTGATGACAGCAAAAACATTTTGAGCTATTATATTACAAAAACAGGATTTGATGTTATAAAAAGTGCCAAGTCTGCCCTTGAAAAGGCTTGTGAACTTGCAGGTTTGAAAATAGAAGATATTGGTTTTATTGTCTCGACTGGTTATGGGAGAATTAGCATACCATTTGCCAACCTTCAAGTGACAGAGATTACCTGTCATGCGAAAGGGATACATTTTCTTTTTCCATCTGCAAGGACCATAATAGACGTAGGCGGACAGGACAGTAAGGTTATAAAAATAGACCAAAACGGCAATGTGGTTGACTTTGTCATGAATGACAAGTGCTCAGCTGGTACAGGAAGGTTTATAGAATATATGGCAAGGGTTTTAGAGGTTCGAGTTGAAGAGTTTTCAAAATGGCAAGAAGGTAAAGAGGATTTGACAATTTCAAGCATGTGCACAGTGTTTGCAGAGTCAGAGGTTATAAGCTTGGTAGCTCAAGGGAAAAGAAGAGAGGATATAATAAGAGCTATAAATAAGGCTGTGGCAACTAAAATAATTTCACTTGTAAATAGAGTAAAGGCTGAAGAAGACTTTGTTTTCACAGGTGGTGTTGCAAAAAACAAAGGCATTTTTTCAGAACTTGAAAAAAGATTGGGGCTAAAACTTTTTACTCCTTTTGAACCTCAAATAACAGGAGCGCTGGGTGCGGCTTTGATTGGGCTTGAAAAAAGAGGGTAGAAATTTTCCCGCTTGACATGCAACTTTTGCAAGAGTAAAATATAATTCGCATCCGAAATATTTGTATCAAAAATATTCGAATAGAAATAATTTATTATATGGTGGTGTTAATGGAATTAAGAGAAAAAAAGATTAAACTTTTGAAGCTGCTGAAAGAGGTATCAATAAAAGTTCGGGATGCACTTAAATACAGAGGTGATGATGTTGAGATACCTGCTTCTCATTGGATGATTATGAGTGTTCTTGACAAAAATGGTGAGATGAAAGTTGGAGATTTGAGTAATGTTTTAGGGCTTTCCAACTCAACAGTTTCGGGAATTTTAGATAAATTAGAAAAACTTGGATATATTGAAAGATCCAGAAGTACAGAAGATAGAAGAGTTGTGTGGGTTAGAACAACTCAAAAATTTAAAGATAGTTTAAAAAAGCATTTTAAAGAAGCTGAAAAACAGTTTGAAAATTTACTCAGCAAGGCAACAGAACAGGAAATAGATAAAATTATCGAAGGTTTTGAAACTCTTAAAAATATTTTAGACCGAGAACAGCTTGAAAAATTTTAACAAAAAGGGTGATAGCAAGTTGAAAAGAGTACTAAAATACCTAAAACCTTATACTTTGCTTGTATTAGCAGCAATTTTGTTCGTATTTATTCAAGCCATGAGCGAACTTACATTACCAGATTATATGTCAAAGATAGTTAATATCGGAATTCAGCAAAGTGGTATTGAAGATGCAACACCAGAGGCAATATCGAGTTCTACTATGGAAAAGGTTCTCTTGTTTATTCCACAGAGCAAAAAAGATGAGATTCTTTCTATGTACGAACTTGTGACAAAAACTTCTTCTGACTATGAAAGTTATAAAAAGAAATATCCAATATCATCCAAAGAAGATATTTATGTACTAAAAACAAAAGATAAAGAAAAAATTGATAAAATCAATGTTGACATGGGCAAGGCAATTTTGGCTGTTGCAGGAATAGAGAAGATGAAAAAAGAGGCGAAAAATGGAGTTATTAACTTTAACGGCAGGCAAATACCTGCAAATATTGACCTTTTTGCCTTATTAAAACAACTTCCGCAGCAGCAGATATACCAAATTCAAGAGGAGATAAACAAAAAGTTTTCATCACTTGGCGACAATATGATAGTTCAGGCCGCAGCCTCTGCAATAAAAGATGAGTATAAAAAAATTGGTATAGATATAGGCAAAAAGCAGACAATGTATATCATCAGGATGGGTCTTTTTATGCTTCTTTTGACATTGATTTCAGCAATCTCAACCATTTTAGTTGCATTTTTTGCAGCAAGGTCTGCAGCTGGTGTTGCAAGAGATTTGAGAAAAGATGTATTTTCCAAGGTTGAAAGCTTTTCTATTGAGGAGTTTGATAAGTTTTCGACAGCATCACTCATCACAAGAACGACAAACGACATCATGCAAATTCAGATGCTTTTTGTAATTGGAATAAGAATGATATTCTTTGCACCTGTGATGGGAATTGGAGGCGTGTTCAAAGCACTTTCAAAGAGCCATTCAATGTCGTGGATCATTGCGCTTGCTGTGATTGTACTTCTGGGGCTTATCATGATTTTGTATGCCATTGCAATGCCAAAGTTTATGATTATGCAAAAGCTAATAGATAAGCTAAACCTTGTGGCAAGAGAAAATCTGTCTGGTATCATGGTTGTTCGTGCATTCAACGCACAGAAGTTTGAAGAAGAGAGGTTTGACGAGGCAAATAGGGATCTTACAAAAGTAGGTCTTTTTGTTAACAGGGCAATGGCAATGCTTTTCCCGTCCATGATGTTTATCATGAACGGTGTGACGCTTTTGATTGTATGGGTAGGTGCTCACTATATTCAAAATTCGAGCATGCAGGTTGGTGACATGCTTGCGTTTATGCAGTATTCTATCCAGATAATCTTTTCGTTCTTGATGCTTTCAATGCTCTTTATTCTTGTTCCAAGAGCTGCTGTTTCTGCAAGACGTATTGAAGAGATTCTTATAACAGAGCCTACAATTAAGAATCCTGAAAAACCTGAAAAATTCAAAGAAGATATGAAGGGTATGGTAGAGTTTAGAAATGTATCATTCAAATATCCAGGCGCAGAAGAGTATGTTCTGCAAAATATAAATTTTAAAATCTTGCCTGGTCAGACAGTTGGAATTATTGGTAGAACAGGAAGTGGCAAGAGCACACTTGTAAACCTTATCATGAGGTTTTATGATGCAACAGAAGGTCAGGTTTTGGTAAACGGCGTTGATGTTAAAAAGGTAAGGCTGGAAGATTTAAGATCAAAAATAGGGTATGTGCCACAAAAAAGCTGGCTTTTCAGCGGCACAATCAGGTCAAACCTCAAGATTGGCAACGACAATGCAACAGATGAGGATTTAAGGCAGGCTGCTGAGATTGCCCAGGCGCTTGAGTTTATAGAGGAAAAGCCGCAAAAGTTTGATACTGAGATTGCACAAGGTGGAAGCAACGTCTCAGGTGGGCAAAAACAAAGACTTTCGATTGCAAGAGCGCTTGTCAAAAATCCTGATATTTATATATTTGATGAGAGCTTTTCGGCACTTGATTTTAGAACTGAACTGAAGCTCAGAAGAGCTTTAAAAGAAAAGCTAAAGGACAAAACAGTGATAATAGTATCACAGAGGATAGCAACATTAATTCATGCAGACCAGATAATAGTTCTTGAAGATGGGAAAATTGCTGATATTGGCAGGCATGAAGAACTTTTAAAAAGCTGTGAGACATATCGCGAGATTGCTATTTCACAGCTTCCAGAGGAGGAATTGCTGGCATGAGTGAAAGACAGACAACATCGTACAGACCTCATATACAAAGACCGAGAAGACGTGGGCCTGGTGGACCTATGGGACCTGGGTTTGTGGGTGAAAAGCCCAAGGATTTTAAGACTGCTATGAAAAAGCTCATAAGGTATCTATCTGCTTACAAGGTTTCACTTGTTGCAGTAATTGTTCTTGCAATGCTATCTGCTGCATTTTCAATTGCAGGACCTAAAATACTCAGCAAAGCAATAACAAAGATATTCGAAGGCATCATGAATAGAATAACAGGCACAGGAAACGGCATTGACTTTGAGTATGTTGGTAAAATCGTTTTAATTTTGCTGGGGCTGTATATTGTAAGTGCTCTTTTTGGCTACATTCAGGGCTGGATAATGTCAGGCATTTCGATGAAGTTAACGTACAGGCTCAGAAAAGAGATCTCACAAAAGATTAACAGGCTTCCTTTGAAGTACTTTGAGGGCACAAACCAGGGTGAGATACTGTCAAGAATCACAAATGATGTTGACACACTCACACAGACTTTAAATCAGAGCCTAACACAGATAATAACCTCAACAACCATGGTTATCGGCGCACTTGTTATGATGCTCAGCATAAATGTCTTGATGACAGTTGTTGCACTGCTTATAATTCCTCTTTCTTTTTCGGTTGTTGCGTTCATAATTGGGAAGTCACAAAAGTTTTTCATGCAGCAGCAAGAATATTTAGGGCATGTGAATGGTCATGTTGAAGAGGTTTACGGTGGTCACATTGTTATCAAGGCTTTCAATGCTGAAAAAAAGAGTATAGAAAAGTTCAATAATCTTAACAACAAGTTATATGAAGCTGCATGGAAATCACAGTTTTTGACAGGCGTCATGATGCCGCTTATGAACATCATAGGGAATCTTGGATACGTTGTTGTGACTGTCATGGGCAGCTATCTTACAATAAAAGGAGCAATTGAGGTTGGCGACATTCAGGCGTTTGTCCAGTATATAAGGTCGTTCACACAGCCAATTGCCCAAATTGCTAACATATCAAACATCCTGCAGCAGACAGCTGCTTGTAGCGAAAGGGTGTTTGAGTTTTTAGAAGAAGAGGAAGAAGTGCCAGATACACCAAATCCGGAGATTAAGCTTGACAGCATAAAAGGAGATGTAGAGTTTAGAAACGTCAAGTTTGGCTACAGGCCAGACAAAGTTGTTATAAAGAACTTTTCAGCAAAAATCAAAGCTGGGCAGAAGATTGCAATTGTTGGTCCAACAGGTGCGGGTAAAACTACCATTGTAAAACTTTTAATGAGGTATTACGATGTGAATGATGGTGCGATTTTGATAGATGGGCATGATATAAGGGAGTTCAAACGTGAAGATTTGAGATCGCTTTTTGGAATGGTATTGCAGGACACATGGCTGTACAATGGCACAATCAAAGACAACATCCGCTATGGCAAGCCAGATGCAACAGATGAAGAAGTAATAAGAGCTGCAAAGCTTGCACACGTTGACCATTTTATAAGGACACTACCTCAAGGATATGACACCGTTTTGAATGAGGAGACAACAAATATTTCTCAAGGTCAAAAACAGCTTTTGACAATTGCAAGGGCAATCCTCAAAGACCCCAAAATTTTGATACTTGACGAGGCAACAAGCTCTGTTGATACTTTGACAGAGATCCAGATACAAAAGGCAATGGACAATCTCATGAAAGGAAGAACATCGTTTATAATAGCCCACAGGCTTTCAACAATAAGAAACGCAGACCTCATTTTGGTCATGGACCATGGCGACATTGTTGAGCAAGGTACACACAAAGAGCTTTTGCAAAAAGGCGGATTTTATGCTCAGCTTTACTACAGCCAGTTCGAAAAGGAAGAAGAGCTTGCAGGATAAAAAGACATTTTACCATAAAAGTTATGGGCCCTGGGTGGCTTTATTTCCCAGGGTACTTTTGTTTTCTCATAAATTTAAAAATACTGTACAAAATTTTGCAATAAAGAGAGTAAAAATGTCTATGTAGAAGAGAACAGAAAAGAGATAAAATTAAAAATGAGAAAGAACACCAGATTCTTAAAGAAGGTGTGATTTGGAATGAGGGCGTTTGAACTTAAAAATCCAAATGGCATTTCTATGTTCATTTTGAACCTTGAACCAGACGAGCTTTTGCTTGAATCACTTCAAAATTTTATCAGAGAAAAGGGGATTAAAAACGGCTGTATTGTAAGCGGCATAGGGACGCTTAAAAAGCTTGTGTATCATAGGGTCACAACAGTTGAGCCGAATCCAACAAATGAGTTTTTAGAGGTGCAGGGGCCTATAGAGCTTTCAAGTATGCAAGGGCTTGTGGTGGATTTTCAACCGCACATCCACTTTGTTGCCTCAGACCTCAAATCCACTTATAGCGGGCATCTAGAAAATGGAAGCATTGTGCTTTACCTTGCAGAAGTTTTAATTTTGAAATTGGAGGATATTAACTTAAAGAGAATTCCAGATGAAAAAGGAATCTCTTTTATAAACCTTCTACAAGAATAAAAGTATTTTTGAAAGGTGGTTAAAAATCAATGTTTGACCAAAGAGAGAACTTGGAGCTAATTGAGATGTTTTCACAGCTCAGAGTTGCTGATGTTCGAGATGGTCTTGATTATCTTCTTTTACATCACAGATTTAGTCTTCCGTACACAATAAAGCCACTTTTCAGAACAAAAGCAGTTGGGATTGCAAAGACTGTAAGATACTTACCATACGATGGAGAAATTCCTAAAATGACACCGCAGGAATATGAAAAGTGGTGTGGATATTATTATACAAACATATGCCCATATCACTGGATTTCTGAGATTCAAAAAGGAGATTTTATTGTCATAGACCAGAGCGGTGTTGATGCCGGGCTGATGGGTTCGAACAACTCACTGGACGGCTTTTCAAGAGGAGCTGTCGGGTATGTAACAAATGGTGGGCCGCGCGACACAGACGAGCTGATAATCCAAAAGATACCTTTCTGGTCGAAGTTTGTATCACAAAAGACGGTGATTGGAAGACTAAAGTTTGATGCAATGAATATTCCTGTGAATATCGAAGGGGTTTTAATAAAACCAGGCGATGTGATTGTTGCAGACGGCGATGGTGTTGTGGTTGTTCCACGCGAGCTTGCATATGATGTTTACAGCTTTGCTAAAAAAGAACTTGACAATGATAAAGTCTCAAGAAGAAAACTGTATGACCTTATGGGCTGGGAGTATGATGAGACTGTGAAATAGAGAAAAAGAGGACTGTCCATTTGCTGGACAACCCTCTTTTTTTATCGTATCTTGTATTTTTTGAGCCTCTTTTCAAGCTCATCGACAAGCTTTTGAAGTGACTGTGCAGAGTATTTCATTTCGTTTATTGAGTTTAGCTGATTTTCAACAGTTGCTGCAACCTCTTGTGATGCTGCCGCCGTCTCTTCAGATACAGAAGATATGCTCTCTATTGCCCGAATAACTGCATTTCTTGCCTCTTCCATTCTACTGAGTGCTTCTTTTACAACATATGTCTTTTCTACAATTGCGTTTATCTCATCAGAGATTTTTGAAAAAGACTGCTGTGATTCCACCACTGCATCTTTCTGACCGAGTGCTGCCTCTTTTATTTCGTCTATGATCTTTATTGTGTTTTCTGTCTCACCCAAAATCACATCAACAATAGAATTTATTTCATCTGCTGCCTTTTTGCTCTGGTCGGCAAGTTTTCTGACCTCGTCTGCAACAACTGCAAACCCTCTTCCTGCTTCACCTGCTCTTGCTGCCTCAATTGCAGCATTGAGTGCTAAAAGGTTTGTTTGCTCAGCAATTGTGTTTATTACCTCAACAAAGTTTGAGATGTTCTTAATCCTGTCAATAAAAGACATAATAGTGTCGATTACCTTTTCAGCTGTTGACACTGCAATTTCACTCTTTTCCCGAAGAGCACTCATCTTCTCAATTCCATCTTTGTTGAGGACATCAATCTTGTTTGCCTCTTCAATCACACCGTTATAACTTTCTGACACAGCATTTATCTGTTCAGAAAGGTTATTTACAAGCAAAACACCATGCTGTGCTTCTTCAGCTTGCTGGGATGCACCTTTTGCAATTTCCTCAACTGTCTTTGCAATCTCTTCAATTGCAGCGGCTGCTTCTTCAGATGTCTTTGTGACCTTTTTGGACGCACCGACAATTGCGTTTGACAGGTCAAAAAAGCTTTCAATAAGCGTCTTTATATCCGAAAGAACAATGTTTACGCTCGATGCTACTCTCTGGATGTTGCCGAACTCTTTTGACGAAATCAGTTTGCTGTAATCCCCGTTTTTGATTTTTTCAAGAACATCTTCAAGCTTTAAAATCATTTTGTTCATTTCATAACGAATCATAAAAGCAGTCAGTGAAAGTGTCAGTAAAAATGTAACTGTTGCAACTAAGATAGAGTAGAGTTTTAATTTGGCTGTTGGCATTATAATGCCAAGTATGATGTCAAGTAGAATAATAAAAGCTAAAGCAACATATGTAAGACTTATAACTCCTTTTTTGACAGCGCCATTTTGCTCATTTTTTGGTGGCATTTAGTTCACTCCTTTAACCCAAAAATTTCTTTTGTTACTTCTATTATAATACAAGATGTGACCTTTTTGCTAATATTTCTTTTTAAAATAGTATCTAAAAATTATATAAAACTTTTTGTCTAAAACCATAAAAAGATTTCAATACTACTATAATAAACAAAACTTTAAGACGAGGAGAAAAATAAATGTCGAAATTTGTAATAGAAGGTGCAAATAAGATTTCTGGCTCAATAAAGGTTCACAGCTCGAAAAATGCGATTTTACCACTTTTGACAGCATCTTTGCTGTCGAATGATATGGTTGAAATTCTGGATGTGCCGCTTTTGGAAGACATCAAGGTGCTTTTGCAGCTTCTTTCACATTGTGGGTGCGATGTAAAAATTGAGGACGGCAAACTGCAAATCACTCCTGATATCAAAAACGGTGATATAAACGTAGATGGGGTAAACAAACTCAGAGCTTCAATACTTCTTTTAGGAAGCCTTCTTGCGCGTGGGAAAAAGGTTGTGCTGGGTATGCCGGGCGGGTGTAACATTGGCACACGACCCATTGACCTTCACATAAAAGGGCTTTCCCAGCTTGGTGCAGAGATTAAACTCAATCAAGGGTACATTGAAGCAAAGGTTAAAAAGCTAAAAGGTGCTAAGGTATATTTAGACTTTCCGTCCGTGGGTGCAACAGAAAATATCATGATAGCAGCTGTTTTAGCAGAGGGGGAGACCATAATAGAAAACGCTGCGACAGAGCCAGAGGTTGTGTGTCTTGCAAATTTTTTAAACTCAATGGGCGCAAAAGTGATGGGTGCCGGCACTGATACCATCAGGGTTTTGGGTGTGAAAAAACTTTTTGGCTGCTCATTTGTTCCAATTCCAGACAGGATTGAAGCAGGGACGTACATGGCAATGGCTGCAATGTGTGGTGGGGAGCTTGAACTTACAAATGTGATTTGTGAGCATATAAGGTCTATTGTTGCCAAGTTCAAAGAAAGTGGTGTGAAGGTCTATGAAGGGGAAAATGCTGTGCGCGTTGAAGCACCCGAAAGGATTTTGGCAACAGACATAAAAACCCTGCCTTACCCTGGTTTTCCGACTGATATGCAGGCACCCATGATGAGTATGCTAAGTATAGCAAAAGGCACAAGCGTTATCATTGAGACAATATTTGAAAACAGATTTTTGCACGTTGGAGAGCTTGTCAAAATGGGTGCGAATATAAAAGTGGAAGGAAGAGTAGCAGTGGTTGAAGGTGTTAAAAAGCTCAAAGGTGCAAAGGTTGAAGCAAAAGACTTGCGCGGTGGTGCTGCACTTGTTTTGGCAGCGCTCTGTGCAGAAGGTGTAAGCGAGATTGAAGGTGCATCTCACGTTGACAGGGGGTATTTTGAATTTGAGAAAAACATTACAAGTCTTGGGGGTAAGATAAAGAGAGTTTAAAGGGATTTTGTCTTCCTTGATGAAAAATTGTGGTATAATTAAATTAAAAAGTTTGTTTGCCGAAAAGAAATGAGCAGAACAAAAATGCCAATTATACTCAGAGCACATCATCTTTTGTGTTTTTTAGGCTTTAAAGGAGCAGGGTATAGCAAAGAGTTTGTTGGAAATTTTGAGAGGGTTTATAAAAGTGTTTACCTTAAAAATGCACCTATAACAATTGTATCTTTTCCAGATGAAATTTGCAGATATTGCCCAAATTTGGCTGCTACAGAGTGCAGGTTTGAAGGGAAGGTCAAAAAGTATGATGAAAAAGTAGTTGAGCTTTTAAAGCTATATGGGCTTTCTGATTTAGAAGATGTGTTGCCATCTGAAGTTTATAATGTTTTGAAACAAGCTTTGCCACAGCAGCTGGAGAGTATCTGCCAAACATGTGAATGGTTTGCCCTTGGTTTTTGTAGAGAAAGCTTTCATAGAAAGGACTTGTGGAAAAATGGATGAAAAAGACATCTTCATATTAAGAAAGCTATATGAAAATGAGTATATCTCTGGTGAAGAGCTTGCCTCTTCTTTGAATATTAGCCGAATGGCAATAAACAAGAGGATAAAATCGCTGAAAGCTTTGGGCTACAAGATTGAGTCTGCCAGGAAAAAAGGTTATGAGCTTGTTGACAAAGATATAATAAGAGTTTGGGAAGTAAAAGACTACATCCAATCTTCAAACCTTTTCAAAGAGTTTATATACCTTGATGAAATAGACTCAACAAATACATATGTAAAACAGAACCAACAACATCTTGAAAACGCAACAGTTGTATATGCTGAGAGACAAACTCAAGGAAGAGGTAGGCTTTCACGCAAGTGGGTAGACATTGAAAAGGGTATAAAGATGTCCATATTATTGAAACTTATTTTGTTTGACTTAGAAAAGATTGTACCGCTTACACTTTTCACAGGACTTATGATAAACAGGGTTTTAAGAAAATATGGAGTTAACTCTTTTATAAAATGGTCAAATGACATATACTTAAATGGCAAAAAGGTTTGTGGAATTTTGTCAGAACTGTCAGGTGAGGTTGAAGGTCTTGGCAGTATTATAATTGGTATAGGAATCAACGTCAATACAAAAAGCGTGCCAGAGGATATAAAAGACATCGCAACAACCTTGAAAGCTGAAACATCGCAAGATTTTGACAGGACAAGACTAATTATTGACATTTTAAATGAATTTGAAAGAGAGCTTCCCAACTTTGATAAATATGGTTTTTCATATTTCAAGGATGAATATAAAAGCTTTTGTTTAAATTTTGGAAAAGAGATTTTGATAAATGGTGAGAGGATGTTTTGCAGAGATATTGGCGAAAATGGGGAGCTTGTATGTGAAAAGGATGGGGAAATAATAGAGATTTCAAGCGGTGAGGTACTAATGAGGTTTTAAAAAGGAGATGGTAAAGCTTGAGGCTGATATCAAAAGATGCGAATATAAAGAGGATTTTGTATCAAAAAGGCTTTGATGAGAAAGACATTTTGGAATTTGAAAAAAAGGCAAACTCAATAATTTTGAGATTTGATAACATAAAAAATCCTTCAGAGTTTGTCCAGCTTCTTTCAAACCTCGGTTATTTTACAATTTCAAACGGCAATATGTGCTTTGCAACAACAACACTTTACAACTTTGAAAAGACAAGATGCGTTTTGACAGAGGAAGGGATAGAGTGTAATTTTGATGCAGATTTTACCATTTCACAAAGGTATTTGCTTGCAAAAGATAAAAAATTGAGCCTTTTGAAGACAAACGTGATGGGGATTATAAATGTTACACCAGACTCGTTTTATGAGGGCTCAAGAGTTCAAGTTGAAAAGGTAACCCAAAGAGTACTCCAGATGATTCAAGATGGTGCAGATGTTCTGGACATTGGCGGTGAGTCCACAAGACCTTTTTCAGAGCCAGTTGAGGAAGAGGAGGAGCTAAAAAGAGTAATTCCTGCAATTGAAGCGATAAGAGATATGGATAAAAATATCCCAATTTCAATTGATACATATAAAAGCAGAGTAGCTCAAAAAGCAATAGAGGCCGGTGCTGACATTATAAATGATATTAGCGGCGGAACGTTTGACAAAGACATGTTTTACGTGGCAGCGCACTACAATGTTCCTATCATAATTATGCACATCAAGGGTACGCCTAAGGATATGCAAAAAAACCCTTACTATGAAGATGTTATAGAAGAGATTTTGCAGTTTTTTGAACTGAGGATTGAACAGGCTCTGAAAGCCGGTGTAAAACTTGAAAACATCATCTTAGACCCTGGCATTGGCTTTGGGAAAAGGCTTGAAGACAACTTGGAGATACTGCGAAGGTGTGAAGAGTTCAAGGTTTTAGGAAGACCCATTTTGATTGGGGCATCAAGAAAATCGGTGATTGGCCATGTGCTGAGTAATCTTCCCCCTGAGGAAAGGCTTGAAGGAACTTTGGCAATCTCTGTAATATGTGCTCAGAAAAAGATTGAATTTGTAAGGGTGCATGATGTAAAAGAAAACAAAAGAGCCATCTTGATGACACAGGCTGTCTTTGATGGAGTTTAAACTTTTAAAAAAGAGGTGTGCACTTTATGGTAAAAAAAGTAGTCATCGACAGGTTTGAAGGTAACTTTGCAATAGTTGAGCTTGAGGGAAGAAAAATGGTAGCAGTTCCCATAGAAATTGTGCCAGAAGATGCAAAAGAGGGTGATGTTCTGGTAATATCAATAGAGGTGCAGAGTACTCAAGAGAGGAAACAAAGAATAAAAGATCTTTTTGAGAGCTTAAGAGAGGAAGGCGGAAAGTAAAAAAATGGATAAACATATTGTTTTTTTAGGGCTTGGAAGTAATCTTGGCAACAGACATGAGAATATACAAAAAGCAATTGAACACCTAAAAGATAAGATAATAATTGAAAAAATTTCAAGCATAATTGAAACCCAGCCTTATGGATTTGTTGACCAGCCAAAGTTTTTAAACTGTGTTTTGAAAGGCACAACCATGCTTTTGCCGTTTGAACTTCTTGAGTTTGTACTTGAGATAGAAAATAAAATGGGGAGAAAAAGGATTTTTAAATGGGGGCCAAGGAACATCGATATTGACATTCTTTTTTATGATGACTGTGTTATAAACACAGAAAATCTTAAAATCCCCCATCCAGAACTTCACAAAAGACTGTTTGTACTTGAACCTCTTTGCGAGATTGAAAAAGATTTTGTACATCCTGTGCTGAAAAAAAGTGTGTATGAACTTTACACCCAGCTAATCTCTTCAAGAAAGGAATGATAGAAAGTGGGGAATTCACCTTTTCTTTCGATAGCCGAGTTTGAAGGCAAAAATGTGGTTATAACTGGTGCTGCCCAGGGAATTGGTCTTGTCACAGCACTCTCTTTTCTTGAAAATGGTGCAACCGTTTTTGCCATTGACAATGACAGAGAAGCAATTGAAGATGCTCTGCAGGACTTTTTTGATAAGTTCAAAGACAGGATAACCTTTTTTGAGTGTGACTTAGCAAGCGCAAAAGAACTTGAGCTTGTCTGCCATAAGATTGGTGAAAAAGCTGGGAAAATAGACGTTCTTGTCAACAATGCAGCTATATCTTCAACAAAGTGGATTGAAAATAGAAGCGTTGATGAGTGGGATGAAGTGATAAATGTTAACTTGAGAGCACCATACTTAATGGTAAAATTTCTCCTGCCGTATTTAAAAGAGGGTGCATCTATTGTCAACATAGCATCAACAAGAGCTTTGATGTCAGAGCCAAATACAGAACCGTATTCAGCGTCAAAAGGTGGTATACTTGCACTTACACACTCTTTAGCAGTGTCACTTTCACACAAAAAAATAAGAGTAAATGCGATAAGTCCCGGTTGGATAGAAACATCAAAGTACAAAAAAAGAAAATATCGTCGTGAACCTGAGCTCAGAAGCATTGATCATCTTCAGCATCCGGCAGGAAGGGTGGGTATGCCCGAAGACATTGCAAACGCCATTTTGTTTTTGTCATCTGAGAAAAGCTCATTTATTACAGGCACAAATCTAATTGTTGACGGTGGAATGACAGTTAAGATGATTTATGAGGAGTAAAAAATAGCAAAAAGGTAGGTAAACAGTTATGATTCCTGAAAAGAAAAGAGCAACATATGAGGAGTTTTTAAAAATTTCGCAGGAAAAAAGAGCAGAGTTTATAGACGGAAGTATCTATCTTTTAGCGTCGCCTTCGTTTGAGCACCAGATGACAATATCGAAGCTGAACCTTGAGTTTATGAGATATTTTGAGGGGAAAGAGTGTATCCCTGTAATCTCTCCGTTTGATGTGATTTTTGAAGATGAAAAGACAGGAGACATTCACGTTGTACAGCCGGACATTGTGGTAATATGCAACAAGAAATTCATCACAGAAAAAGGATACAAAGGTGTGCCAAAACTGATTGTTGAGGTGCTCTCACCATCAAGTGCTTCTATTGACTATATAAAAAAGATGCAGCTTTACAGCTACTTTGGTGTTTGTGAGTACTGGATTGTAAATCCGCGTAACAAATCTGTCCAGGTTTTCGTTTTAGAAAATGGAGTATATATAGAATATGCTGCACTGTCTCAAAAAGGGATTGTAAAGTCAGCTGTATTTGAGAACTTAGAATTTGACATAGAGAATGTGTTCAATTTCTAAAAAATAAAAAAGAGAGGCTTAAAAAATATGTGGGGTGGGTTTTACGAGATTGACATAGACTTTTCAAAATTGTTGTGGGTACAGCTTTTGAGGTATTTGCTGGGGTTTTTATTTATAATTGTTCTGGTTGTGGCAGCTGTTACTATCAAGAGAAAAAAAGCTGAGAAGATGAGAAATCTTAAAAACTTGCAGAGGGTGGAAGGGTATTTTGAAGAAATTTCAAACAGAATTTTGAACTTAGAGGATAAGGCAAAATTTTTAAGATTACTTAATGATGGACAAAACCTTGAGAACAAGTTTGAAGAGGTTACAATAAATTTCAAAAACCTAAAAGAATATTATGAAGGAATAAAAAATAGCTATTCAGATAGTGAGTTTAAAACCTTTTTGACAATCTACAACATACTCAAAAGTGATTTAGATTTTCTGGAAAAGGTTTTAAAAGATTCTGAAAAGACACTTCAAGAAGAATTAGAGTACATTGAAAAGGTAAAAAAAGCTGTAGATGGGATTAAAAACAAGGAGGTTTTAAAGAAAAAGATAGATGAACTTTTTGCAAAAAGAGTTTCAGATGATGATTTGAAAAAGGCGGTTGAGGGTATAAAAAGAATTGATGAGAAAATAGAATATTTCAAAAGTCTTGATGATGAGAAGAAAAGTAGCTATATAAATACAATGATACAGCTTTTAACAAAGAGGTTTGAAGAAAAGTATCCGCTGATTCTCTCAAAGTCTTCTTCTTTGGCTTTGCAGCTTCAAAAGAAGTTTGACGATTTGCTTTTAAAACTTCAGGTGTCAAGCGACTCTGAAAAGATTGTCCTGACAGAAGACTTTTTGGAAAAGCTTTTGCAGGTTGAAAATGAATTAGCACAGGATTTTCAGAAAAAGATGAGATCTAAAAAAGATCTTGTCGACAAGTTTGAAAAAATTGTGTCAGTTTACGACAAGGTTGGCTTTAAATTCTATAAAGTAGACCTTGAGATTGAACGAGTAAAAAACTTACTTGAAAGCTGTGCTGATAATGAAAAGTTAGAAAAAGAGATATCTGAGTTAGAAAGCGTCATTTTGACCTTTACACGGGAGTTTTCAGAATGCAAAAAGCTTCTTGAAAATTTCGAGAGATTTTTGAAAGAGGCAAAAAATAGGCTAAAAGTTAGCCTATCATCTAACCTTTTTGACTCATATTATAAAAACTTAAAAGAGCTTTTTTATGAATGTAACTTTGACGAGTTCAAAAAACGCTATATAGAATACCAGAACGATATCTCAGATGCGCTTTTAAAGTCGACTTCATTTTCAACCAGTTCAAGCGATACAATTAAAAAGGTCATAAAAGACCTTTTTGATGAGTTTTTTAGATAAAGATAAAATAATACATTTTCGGGAGGTTTTATTGCTATGGGGGTATTTCAAAAGATTGCCCAGCTTCTCAAGGCGAACATAAACGACCTTATTGAAAAAGCAGCCGACCCTGAAAAGATGCTCAATCAGTTGATTGAAGACATGGAAGACCAGCTGCAAAAAGCAAGGGCTGAGGTTACAAACGCTCTTGCAGATGAAAAGATTTTGCAAAAGAAGGTTGAAGAAAACAAAAAGGCTGCTGAAGACTGGCAGAAAAAGGCTGAGCTTGCCATATCAAAAGGCGAGGATGAACTTGCGGTAGAAGCGCTCAAACGTAAAAGAGAATTCGAAAGACTTGCTAATGAATATCAAAAACAATATGAGGCACAACACGAGGCTGTTGAAAAGCTAAAAAGCGGGCTTAAGATGCTGGAAGACAAGATTGAAGAGGCAAAGAGAAGAAGAGACCTGCTCATTGCCAAGTCAAAAAGGGCTGACGCTCAGGTTACAATCACACAGACAATGAGCAAGTTAACAGACGCATCTGCGTTTGAGTCGTTTGAAAAGTTTGCGCAGAAGATTGAACAGAAAGAGGCAAGAGCTCAGGCACATGAAGAGCTTTTAAATGCTTCAAAAACACTTGAAGACAGATTTAAAGAACTCGAAAATAGTGATGAGGACATTTTGGATGAGCTTCAAAAACTAAAAGAGAAAATGGGTAAGTAAAAAGAATAGATTTTTCGTGCAAGCAACCTTTTTATATTGGGTGCAAAAAGGTTTTTAGACCTTTGCACCCTTTTTTATTTTTTGTCGTAAAAAATTTTTTAGCTATCTTACTATTTACAACAAAAAATACAGGGCAGGGTAGGTAGAATAGATTGTACAGGTGATTGGTTTACAAAAGACTTTTGAGAATTTATACAAAAGGAGATGATGTTGCCTTGGAAAGACTTGAGGTTCTGCAGTTTAAAAGACAGCAGACAGAAAGACCAAAGAATACTATATCAGACCGGTTTTTGGTTTTTAGTGCACAGGAGTTGTTTATTCTGATTTTAGCCTTTTTGCTTGGAAGATGTAGCCTGTTTTCAAGAAGCTTTTTTTCATCTGCGTATGTTGCAAGTTTCAAAAAAAGGGATTACATGTACTATTTAGCCTCGCTTTTTTCCATCTTCGGGATAATTTCGTGCTCAGATAAAAGCTCAATATTAAAATATGTGCTTTCCATTCTTTTGATAACTACAATCAACCATTTTTTTGACCTAAACCTTTATTCAAAGGCCCTGCTCTGCGCTTTGAGTGTAGGAAGCAGTGGCAGCATTTCTATTTTTCTGTTTTCTAAAGCACCGATAGAGTTTTTGTATCTTGTACTTGAGATGGTTGGGTGTTTTTGGGCTGTAATTATGTTTGAAAGGTTTTTTGCTGCAATTTATCCCAAAAAAGCATATACAGCTGATCAGACGGTGGTTGTGGTTGTAGTTCTGGCTTTGAGCTTTTTGGGGCTTTCAAACAGCTTGGATTCGGTACTGGATATTGAAAATATTTTGTTTTTCATTCTCCTTTTTGCGGTATCGCTTTTTCACGGAATGATAATGTCGACTGCAATGGGTTTTGTAATTGGGCTTTTAGAAAGCATAAAAGAGTGCAGAAGCATTGAAATGGCATGCGTTTTTGCATTCTCAAGCCTTCTGGCAGGTCTAATGAAAGGGTTTGGCAAGCTTGGAATTGCTTTGGGCGGGTTTTGTGGATATATCATATCAATGTTTTACATATCGTCAAACCCGACACTTAGATTTCGTGAGATTTTGATATCTGCCGTGTTGTTCTGCCTGTTCCCGTTAGAAAAGATTGTAAAATTACAAAGTACTGATGAGAGGGAGGTACAGAGAATGATAAAAGAAAAGATTTTTGGAGTTGCATCTATAATTGAAAATATACAACAGAATGTTTGCAGCAAACCAGCAGTTTTAATTTGCAAGGATGAAGCAAAGAATATTGTTCAAAGTGCGTGTCAAAAACTTTGTTTGGATTGCGGAAATTCAAATGTGTGCTGGAATATAGATTATCATAGGACAAATCATAGTTTGAACGAGATAAAAAATATAATATTGAAGAAGGGGAAGCTTTCTCAAGAAGATTTAAAAGAATTTAGATTTTTGTGTGAAAAAGCAAAAGAGTTTGAAATAATTATAAATGGTTTTTTGGAATCTTTGAAATATTCAAAGCTTGTTCAAGAGGCATCAAGCCCCAAAGAAAACATGTTCAAAACACATATAGAAATTTTAAAAGATATTGTAATTGATGCTGCAAGTATGGCTGAAAATGAAGCAAAAAAAGACATGGGAACATCAAGAGAGATTGAACTTGAACTTGTGCGGTTTGGCTATGAAGTTGAGAAGGTAGACTATGTTGGATACGATCACTATTTCCAAATAGATATAGATCTCAAAGATGGGTTTAAAGCTCCGAGAAAAATGGAGATAGAAGAGATTGTGAAAGGAGTTGTAGGTTGCAGTGTAGAAATTATATCAGAGGTGCCAAAAATCTCAGGGGGATATACAGTTTCCATTATCAAAAAACCAAACGTGCACATAGATTATTCTATATATTCAAAGAGCAAAGAAAACATAAACGGTGACAGGGTGTGCTTTTTGCAGCTTAAAAACGGGAAATTTTTAGCCTGCATATCAGACGGTATGGGCACCGGAAAGACAGCTTCGGAAAACAGCTTTATTGTGATAGATGCTCTCAAAAAATTCTCATCACTTGGGTTTGACAGAAAAATCGCAATCAGGTTTATAAACTCACTTCTTAGTATAAAAAACGCTGAAGAATTTGCATCTGTTGACGTTGTGTGTATAGACAGGTTTACTCTTACGTGTGAGTTTTTAAAAGCTGGGGCAATGCCAACCTTTATCAAAAGAGGAAGTGAGGTTTTGACGGTTGAGTCAAACTCTCTTCCGGTTGGAATAGAAGCCGAAAGTCAGTTTGATTTTTCAACCTGCAAGCTTCAAAAGGGTGATATGATATTTATGTTCTCTGACGGGCTTTTTGAGCTCTTGGGTGAGGATGGTGATAGGATTTTGAAAGAGTTCATTGCCAAAAACCAGTTTGTCTCAACCCAGAGCAGTGCCAAACAGATTTTTGAATGGGCAATTTCTAATTCGTTTTTGATAAAAGATGATGTAACCATAATTGTCTTGAAAGTTGGAGGTGGACTTGAAAAAAGAGGTGAGTAAAAGAAGGTATAATTTCTTTTGGCTTGACAAAACTTTGATGCTGCTTGCTCTTGTTGTGCTTTTGATTGCAAATATTGTTACAAAACCAGAACAAAATAATTACAAAAATATGCAAAAAGAGAAAGACAAGGTTACACAAGAAAGTGGTATTCAATCTACACCGACTTTGCCACAGAACAAAAATCAAAAAGAGGATATTTATATAAATCTCCTAAGAAAAAATAAGAACAGAATAGAAAGAATTTCGCTTGAAGAATATGTTATAGGCGTTGTAGCAGCAGAAATGCCTGCCGAGTTTAATTTGGAGGCTTTGAAAGCCCAGACAGTTGCTTCAAGAACATATGCTGCGCGAAAGATTGTAGGGAAAGCTTTGCACAAAGGATATGAAGAAAAAAAGGTCTATCTTTGCGATGACTTTTCCCACTGCCAGGCATACATTGACAAGGATGAGATGAAGAGAAGGTGGGGTAAAAACTTTGAAAAGTACTATAAGAAGATACGCATGGCTGTGGAGGAAACAAAAGGACAAGTGTTGGTTTACAAAGGTCAGGTTATAGATAGTCTGTTTCATGCCGCATCAGGTGGGAGAACTGAGGATGCTAAAGAGGTGTTTAAAGAAGAAATTCCATACTTAAAAAGTGTTGTGAGCCGTGGCGAGGAAAGCTGTCCTAAGTTTTCTGGTGAGTTTTATTTTACCTATAACGATTTGCTAAAAAGATTAAAAAAATATTTTCCCGGATTAAAAGTGAACACACAAAATATATCTTCTCAAATAAAGGTGGTTGAAAGGACAGCCACACAAAGAGTGAAAACTGTAAAAATTGGAAATACAATTTTGAGTGGGAATCAGTTCAGGAGTATCTTTGGACTGTATTCCACAGAGTTTTGGCTTTACCCTGACAGAAGGGGGTTGAGAATCCAAACAAGAGGATATGGGCATGGGCTTGGGATGAGCCAGTGGGGAGCAAACCATCTTGCACGACAGGGAAAAAATTATAAGCAAATTCTTCTTTATTACTATCAAAATGTCAAGATATGTAGGTTAAAATATAAATAGTAGAAAATTTAATATAAATTTTGGAAAGGAGAAAATTAAATTGAACTGTTATTTAGTGGAAAATAATATTGAAAAGCTAAGAAACTATATTGAAAAAATAGGGCCTGACAGGTATGCAAAAGAGTATCTTCTTAAAAAAATGGTGTATCTTCACATATACATAGAAGACCTGACACCTACACAGGCAAATATAATAAAACAGACAATGCTTTCCATTGGAACAGACGCTGTTGTTAACAAAGGCTCAATAGACCACTCAGTCCAAAAGAGTGACTGTTTGGTATTTGGGAATCTCCTGCAGCTTAAAATGCTGTGTGAAAAGCTAAAAAAGCAACCTTTTAAACTGAAAGAACTTGCAGAGAAAATACAAAAGATTGTGGAGGGATTTGAACGTGATTGTCTATATTCCAGTAGAGCCGAACAAGAAAAAGATGATACTTGAAAATGGAATAAATATAGAAAAGGACTATAACAAGAAGATCGGGCTGAGGGGTGTATATGTCAAGTGCATATCGGGATTTTTAACACCTGGACATATACCAGCAGACTGGGTTGCAACAAATGTGGATACTCAAAGAACATACATTGCAAATCATGACCTTTGGCTCGCTTACAAACTTTCAAAAAATGAAATATTCAATAAGATGTATATAGAATCTATTGTGAATACAAAAAAATATAGGTTTGGAGAATATAGAAATCCAGAGATTTTGATTTTGTCTTCTGTCAAAAAAGAAGATATAGTGGATGTAAAAGAAACAATAGGTCTGTGTGATAAAATTCTTTTTCAATGTGACCGAATATATATAGATTGTCTTGTGGAAAAAATTTTTCAAAACACAAACGTTGCAAAACACATTATTGTAGACTATTTTACAAAGCTCAGCCTTCAAAATAATGATTTTACAGCGCAGGTTGTGGAAAAAGAAGGCAGCAAACTTTATGTGTTTATTGACAGAAAAGAGGAGTCTGCATGGACTGTAGAGATTTGACAATAGTACCCTTGAGATTTTAAGCAACCTTTACAAAATTGGCTTTGAGGTAGTATACAAAACATCTCGTTTATTATAAAATTTTTATATAAAAATTGTTTTTAGAGCTTTTCTTTTTTTGAAAACTCAAGGGGGATTTTTATGAAGTTTAAATTAATGATCATTTTACTGACATTTCTTCTAATGCTTGTTGCTTGCACACCTCAAAAAACAAAGACAAAAGAGTTTTCACAGGAAGGAAGGTGGACGGTTTTAGACTATAAAGGGAAGGCTTTTGTCATTGACTGTGACAGCTCTTTTATTGCCATCAGGGGCAAGAAGGCTACGTCTGATATTGCTATAAGATATATCAAAAAAGTGGTATGGACATATAATGAAAGTGGCAGCAATGTTAGTGAACTTGATGAGAAGGAACTGCAGAAGATTTTTGATGACATGGATTTGAGCATTGAAAACGAGGTTGACAGAGTATATGTAAAAGCAAGAGCATATACTACTTCTGAGGCAGTTTTAGCTAACAAGGTCTCAAATCCAAAAAGAGAATTTGAGTTTGAGGTTTTTCTTCCGCAGGACTGCAAAGTAGTTGTTCAAAACAATAGTGGAAGTGTAAGTGTCTCGGATATTAAAGACGGTTCTGTTTACATAGTAAATGGAGTGGGGAACATTGCGGTAACAAACACAGGTGTACCGCTTGACATTAAAAATGGTGAAGGTGATATCAAGCTTGACTATGTCAGCGGAGATTTTCTAATTAACAATGGAAAGGGCAATATAAACCTCAAAATTGAAAAAACAGGTAGCTTCAAAGTTTCAACAACAAAAGGGAATGTTGTTGCAAAGATAGATAGAATAAATGGATACGGAAATTCATCTTTTGTAAGTGTAGGTGAAGGAGATATTTCTTTTGCTGCAGGTAAAGGTGTTAAAGCAAAGATTAAGATATTGGCAAAAGGGAAGGTAAAATCTGACTTTGATCTCACAAAAACAGGAAACAGCTACTATATAGACCTTGATTCAGGGGGAAATACTATTGAGATAACAAGCCTAAAAGGTTTTGTGAGAATATATAAAAATTACTGATCGGATAAGCGTAGAAAATATTTTAAAGGGGCAGTCTAAAAACAAAGTTTTAAAAATTTTATTTTACAATATGTAGGTGATACTAAACAAACTATATATTGTTATAATAAAGGGGTCATCCAAATATCTTTTTGGACGGCCCCTCTGTTATTTTTGACTGTATTTCTAAAAAAGGTAGAGGAAAAATGTTTATTGCAATTCAGAAATTATAATTTCAATTTTTGAATTTGATTTAACTTTCTTTTTAAAATCATTTATGAATTTCTTTACTTCGTCAGGTGTTGCATTAGGATGTTCCTTTACATATTCATCAACTTTTGCATTTAAATATTTGCTTATAGTTAATATTTCCTGATAAGCACTGATGACTTTTTCATTAAATTCATTTTCAGAAAGCTGTGTTTTGTACATATCTAACACTTCTTTAGCTTGCTTAGCATTTTCAATATCACCTTTTATCTTCTCATTTAAAACATCATCTATTGTTTTTTTCACATTATTAAAGTAGTCTTCAGCTTCTTCCTTTGATACTAAATATCCTTCTTTCTTTGCAGATTCCATTAAGGCTTTTCTTTCGATGAGTTCATTGAGAAGTTCTTTTTTGGTTTTTTGATAAGGAGTAACTAAGGTATTTTGTTTAGTTATAGCTCCTAATTTTGCCAGATTATCAAATCGAACCTTTTCATACAGATCAGCAATTTCAAGATCCTTTTTATAAATAGGAATACCATCAACCTTAGCAATAATGTCGCTATTATTACTCTTTTCTATTTCCAATGTTTTTTTAACTGTGAAGCTTAAGTTATCTTCACCAGAAAGAACAGTTTTCTTGAGAAGAACCCCACCAGCAATTGCTATTATTAAAACCACAAATACCAATATATTGATTGTTTTCCTTTTCATTACTATTAAACTCCAAACTTATATAAGTTTCCTTTCTAATGATAATATAAAAAAAGAAGAAAAATGTCAATATCAAAAGTTATTTACATAACAAAAAAATTTTCAAAGAATCTTATATTATATCATCTACACCCACCTTTGGACAATTGGCATGCGCCTGCCAAAACCAAACGCTTTTGATGTTACTTTCAAGCCTGGTGCTGCCTGTTTTCGCTTATATTCTGCTCTTTCCACCATCTTTATTACTTTAAGTACAAGATCTTTTGGGTATCCCATTTCTACAATTTCTTCTATGCTCTTTTGCTCTTCTATATATGCAATAAGTATTGGATCAAGCACTTCATACGGTGGAAGAGTATCCTGGTCTTTTTGGTTTGGCCTAAGCTCTGCAGATGGTGGTTTTACTAAAACGTTGTGTGGGATTATTTCTCTTTCCCTGTTTATATACCTTGCAAGCTCATACACAAGCATTTTTGGCAAATCTGATATAACTGCAAGCCCGCCTGCCATATCACCGTAAAGCGTGCAGTATCCAACTGCAAGTTCAGACTTGTTCCCTGTTGTTAAAACAAGCCGATTTTCCCTGTTTGATATAAACATGAGGATATTTCCGCGAATTCGCGCCTGAATGTTTTCCTCTGCCAAGTCCTGCTGAGCAACTTCGCTCCCATTGAACATTTTAAGATAAGCTTTAAATGGTTCTTCAATAGAATAAACCCTAAATTCTATGCCAAGGTTTTCTGCAAGCTGCTTTGCATCTTTTAAGCTGTGCTCTGAAGAATATCGCGATGGCATAGCAACACCAAGCACATTTTCAGGTCCAAGCGCTTCTGCTGCCAAACAGCAAACAACTGACGAGTCAATTCCTCCAGAAAGACCTACTACTGCCTTTTTGGTTATTCCTGTCTTTTCAAAATAATCTCTTATTCCAAGCACGAGCGCTTTTTTAATCCACGAGATGTCTTCATGTATTTCAACTTCAGGCATCTTATCAATCTTTTCAAGCTCAATTTCTAAAATATCCTCTTCAAACTCTTTTGCTTTTGCCACGAGCCTCCCGTCTGAACTGAGCACAACACTGTTTCCATCAAATATCAGCTCATCATTCCCGCCAACCTGATTCACATATATAACAGGAATGCCATACTTTGTTGCAGCCTCTTTCAAAACTTTTAGCCTCTGAGTTTCAAGTTTTGTGTAGTGATAGGGTGATGCAGAAAGGTTTATAAACACCTTTGCACCCTTTTGAGAAAGCTCATCAAGCACATTTATGTCATACATTGCATTTTCATCGTTGTTTATGTTCCATATATCCTCGCATATGCTTATACCAAAGTTTATTCCCTCAATAGTCACAACCTCTCTTGCAGGGCTTGGGATAAAGTACCTGTTTTCATCAAATACATCATAAGAGGGTAAAAGAGTTTTGTGTATCATCTTTTCTATTTTGCCTTGGTGGATAATAATAGCACTGTTGAAAAGCTTTGAAACATGGTGGCTCTTTGTTGGGCTACCTACAATTACAAAGCTATCTTCCACTTCTTTTGCAATTTCTTCTATTGCCTTGTCAACAGCCTCTATAAAGTCCTTTTGAAACAAGAGATCTTTTGGAGGATATCCGCATATTGCAAGTTCCGGAAATATAAGAATTTTTGCGTCTCTGTGCGATTTTATAATTCTTATTATCTTTTTTGTGTTACCTTCAATATCTCCAACAATAGGATTTATTTGGCAAAGCAAAACCTTCACATTTTTCACCTTCTTTGTGCTAAATGTACTCTGAGATTGTGTCAATAAACTCTTCAAAATCATTTAAATTGTTAAGTATAATTTCATAAACCATTTCTCTGTTTATTTTTGCATAATCATGCACAAGAATATTACTAAAACCAGCCATTTTAGAAAATTTTTCAAACTGGGTTTTGCTAATAATATTGTTTTCAAAAAGCACTTTAAAAATATCTTTATAGTTTTCTGGCTTTCGCAAACGTAAATCAGAAATTACATGACTACATATATCAAAAATAGCTTCTATTGCAAGCTGTAAGAATCTCTCAGCAGAACCGTATACGAATTTATTTGAAATATATTCTTCTTTTGGAATATTTCTAATCTCTTTTAAAAAGTCAATATACTCTTTAAGCTGTGATATTTTAGACAAAATCACATCTCTTTTGACTATAAAAAAGTCACCTTCTAAAAAAATTCTTTATTTTTTATACTTTCAAGAATCTTTTGATTGTATAATATTTCAGAATAGTAACTAAAATCAAGGTATTCTCTGAGGACACTTGCTTCAAATAAGCTTCTTTCTTCATGGTCTTTTAGAATTATTCCATCTTTGATTATGCTGTACTTAAGAAAAATATTAGCATTTTTCAGGTTGACAATATCAACATCTCTTTTAAATAGAGCTTTTCCCTCTTCCATCAAAAGACCTCTTAAGATTGCTTCATTCATCGCAAGTAAATCTTCTTCGAACATAACTGCAATGTCAACATCGCTCATATTGTTAAATGTTCCTGTTGCAAATGATCCAAACAAGTATGCAAACTTTATTGGACATTCTTTGCTTATCCTCTCAACAAACTCTCTTGCCAAGTCTATAACTCTTTCTTGTTCCATAACACATCCACACGGCTTTTTTCAAACTCTTTCATAAAATTATATCACAAAAAAGGAAAAAACGCTTTTATTTTTGTCTTTCCTCTTTGAACTTCCTTGGAGACGTTCCTGTGTATTTTTTGAATATCATCGAAAAATATTTATAGTCGCTAAATCCAACCTTTTCGGCAACCTCATAAGATTTTAAGTTTGTAGAAAGGAGAAGCTCTTTTGCTTTGTTTATCCTCAGTTCATTTAAAAAGTCCACAAAACTTTTACCAGTTTCTTCTTTAAATATTTTGCAAAAATAATTGGGCGAGATTCCGCAAACCTCAGCAATGTCAGACAGCATCTAAAAAAGTAATTCAGGGGCTTGTTGCAGGCGCTGTCAAAGGGTGATATGAAGATTTTCACCCTTTTATTTTTTTCTTAAAAAATGAGATAAAGACTGAAAATAAAGAAAGAAAAACTTGCTGTGAGAAGTATTATAATAAATTCTAAGAGACTTTACAAACACAGGAGGGCAGAAACTGTGCGAATAAATCTTGACGGAAAATGGAAGTTCAGAGAAGTTGGTCAGAATGAGTACTACGAGGCAAGTGTGCCAGGATGTGTCCAGCTTGATTTGATTAACCTTGGAAAGCTTCCCGACCCTTTTTATGCCACAAACGAGGTTTTGTTTTATGACTTAGAAGAAAAAGATTTTGAGTATGTAAAAGAGTTTGATGTTGATAATGTCGATTTTCAGGTCAAAAAGCTTGTGTTCGAAGGAATTGATACGGTATCTGAGATTTATTTAAATGACCATTATTTGGGTAAGACCGACAACATGTTTTTGAAGTATGAATTTGATGTGAGTCTTGCACTTAAAAAAGGGAAAAACATTTTAAAGGTGGTCCTTCTTTCACCAATAAAAGAAGCAGAAAGGCTCAAAAGCATTTACCAGTCAAGCTACAGCTATCCGCAAAGAAGCTGGATAAGAAAGTCGCAGTATTCATACGGCTGGGACTGGGGGCCAAGAATTCTCCAGATAGGAATCTGGAAGAGCGTGTATTTAGAGCTTCACAATGGGCTTGAAATTCAAGATGAGTTTGTAAAAGTGGAAAGTATCTCAGATGAGCTTGCCATTGTAAGAGTGTTTGCAAAGATAAACTGTTTTGAAAAACCATCAGAAGTAGAGATAGAGTTATTTGATGGTAGCTTTTCTGTGAAAGTTTTTCCAGAGGTTTATAAATCAAAAGATGGGTATTTTATTGATGAGAGGATTGAGATAGAAAACCCCAAACTTTGGTGGCCAAACGGGTATGGGGAGCCTTCTTTATATGAGTTTAAAATAACTGCAAAGACTTCAAATGAAGCTCAAGAAAAGAAGGTCACAACAGGCCTCAGGACTGTAAGAGTAATAAAGGAAAAGGATGAATATGGCGAAAGTTTTATCTTTGAGATAAATGGCAAGAAGATTTTTGCAAAAGGAGCAAACTGGATACCTGCAGATTCCATCCTGCCAAGGCTGAAAGAAGATGACTATAAAGAATTAATTAAAATGGCAAAAGATGCGAACATGAACATGCTCAGGGTCTGGGGCGGCGGTATTTATGAGTATGACTGGTTTTACGACGAATGTGACAAAAACGGTATAATGGTGTGGCAGGATTTCATGTTTGCATGCGCAATCTACCCTGATGAGTTTGACTTTTTCGTTGAGAATTTCATAAAGGAGGCAGAGTACCAGATAAAGAGGCTCAGAAACCATCCGTGCATTGTGCTGTGGTGTGGGAATAACGAAAACAACTGGGGCTTTAGAGATTGGTGGCACATCGGCGATCCAGAGTTTTTGGGCAACAGGATATACAAAAAGGTGCTTCCTGAAATTCTGGCAAAACTTGACCCAACAAGACCGTACCACATCTCAAGCCCGTATGGAGGTGAGCATCCAAACAGCGAAAAAGCTGGCGACAAACATACATGGGATATCTGGGCTGGCTGGAAAGACTACATCTATTATAAGCACGACAATGCAAGGTTTGTCTCTGAGTTTGGTTTTCAGGCGGCAGCACACCTTGATACAATGAAAAAGTACATTCCTCTTAAAGACCAAACAATCTTCTCAAAAACTTTGAGAATGCACGAAAAGCAGGAAGAAGGTTTGGAAAGGCTTATAAGGTATATGGCAGGCTCAATTGGTCTACCAAAAGACTTTGACTCTTTTGTGTATTTGTCACAGTTTGTTCAAAAAGAGGCTATTAAGCTTGCGGTTGAGCATTACAGGAAGAATAAGTTCGCAACAGCAGGGGCTCTTTACTGGCAGCTTAATGACTGCTGGCCTGTCATCTCATGGTCGTCAATTGACTATCTGAAAAGAAGAAAAGCACTTTACTATGAGTCAAAAAGGATATTTGCAAAGTTTTTGCCAGTGGTTGAGTATGAGGATGGAAAACTAAAGGTATATATTGTTAGTGATGAGCTAGAGCCAAAACAAGGTAAGCTCAATATTACAATCTGGAACTTTGATGGGCAAAAGTTATACGAGAAAAACCTAACTGTGGAAATTCCTGAAAATAGTGTGGTTGAGGCATTTTCTGAAAAAGTAGAAAACTTGAATATTTTAAAGGGCGAGTGGTTGTATATACCCAAACATGTTGAAACGGCTGTAATTGGGGATAAGATAGACAGAGGACTTTTGGAAAGCATAGTTTTTGTGAGCCTTTTTGTCGATAGAGTAGAGTACGAAAATTACTTTGTATTTGAAAAGCCAATAAACCTTGAACTAAAACCCAGTCAGTTTGAGTACAGAATAGAAGATGACCATATTATAATAAAACCCAAAACTCCTGCAATTTGCCTTATAATTGAAGCTGACAGGGATGTAGAGAACAACTTCATTTTTGCGAGACCTGAAAAAGAGTATAAGATTAATCTAAATGGAGGACAGGTCAGAAAGGTTTGTGATTTGTTAGATTTGATTGAGCGATGAAAATAAAGCTACTAAAAAAAGCTCTAAGGTAAAATCCTCTCTGGCATTACAATAAACTTTGCCGGAGAGGATTTTTATTTTTGGCACAGAATGGATAAAGTAAAATTTAGTTTATTGAATAAAACAAATTAACATAAAAGATAACAGATAAATATAGATAAAAAAGTTATTCTCCATGATGAGAATTAAAGTAAGAAGAAAACACACAATGAGTAGGGACTATGACTGATTTTATTAAAACACAAAAATGAAAATTTTTAGAACTCATTATGATAATTAATTGAGTATCTAATATCAAGGAATAATGTTAGAAAATAGCAAAATAGAATGTCAAAGAAATTTAACTTGGGTCACATAATAGCATGTTTTGTTTATAAAGTAAAAAATAAGATGAAAAGCCTCAAAGAATTAGAATACAAGATAAATGAAGATGAAAAGTTTAAGCAGGTGATAAAGATGGGAAAGAGTCTTGAACACTTATATTTTTCTAAATTGGCAAAATAATTTAAACAGATATCTATGTTCAAAAATTGAGAACCAAAAATTTTCTTTATAGGTACTCATGGAATAATTTTTAACTTTAGATAATTACATTAATGTCAGAATTATTTATTCAACAACTTATTTGTGTTTTAATAAAATTAGTCATTGCCATCCTCCTTTGTTATGTGTTTTTTGTCTTCTCTTCCTATAATTTTACCTCAAGGAGGATGGCTTTTTATATATCTATTTATTATCTTTTATGTTAATTTCTTTTATTCAACAACCTAATCTAATATTTCTTTGATAATATTGAGTGCAATAATAATTTATAACTCATTTTATCTATTTTTAAATTTTAAGTATAATTACAGTCAAGCACAAAAAACAATATATATAATAATTATTTTGTATTTTTCAAGTTTATACATTTATAAGTATACACATCAATATATGCAACAAATGTTTACAGAAACCCAAATAGGTTTAATATCAATTGGTGTTTCAATAACTTTTAGTATTTTTCTGTGCCTTAAAAGTATTAAAGCGTTTCAAAATAAGGAATAAAAGATGTAACAGGAAGAATCCTCTCTGGTGCTACAATATAAACTTTGCCGGAGGGGATTTTTTATTTTTGGTACAGAAGAGGAAAATTAAAATTAGTAAAATTGCTGAATGCACAACTAGTCAGATATTTGATATAATAAAATTACTGCAAATGTTTGCGTAAAAATTTAAATATAAGAAAGAGGGATCATATGAGAAAGCCACATATTATAGAAGCTATAATTGGGAACACAAAGGTTTTAGGGCAGCTTGATTCAAATGGCATATTGCAAAGGTTTTATTGGCCTGCAGTAGATTATTATCAGCAGCTAAAACTCTTTTTGGCAGCTGTTTTTTTGGATGGGCTTGTATTTTTCGAGGATGAAAATTTCAAGATAAAAAGTGGATTTGTGGATGACTTTGTGTACTTTTTTGAATATAAAATTGCAGACAAGACAATTTTTCAGCTTGACTTTGTTGACTTTGAAACAGATAGCTTGGTTCGTTTATGGGAAACTGGCTTCGAAGACTTCTATGTCTTTTTAGAACCCATGATAAATTCTTCAAGTCTTTTTAATGCTGCAAAGGTTGATAAGGAAAATGAAATAGTCTATGCATATTTTAAAGGGACATATATAGGTCTTGCTTTTGAGAATAAGATAAAAAGCTTTACAGTTAAAAACGGAATTGATGATGCAAACGATAATCAACTGGAAGGCTGGAATGAAGCTACAAATCCTCAGATTGCCGTAAAACTTAAAAATACAGGAAAGGTTGTATGTTTTCTTGCTTTTGGGAACTCAAAAGATGAAATCTATCAAAAGCTTTCTTATTTAAAGCAAAAAGGGTATGACGAAGTTTACAGGCAAAACAAAGCCTTTTGGGAAAAAAAATTCTCAAAAGTAAAGCTCATTTGCACACAAGACCCAAAAGATATGCAGCTTCAGAAAAGAAGTGCATATGTATTTTATGTACTGCAGAACTCCAAAACAGGTGGAATTTTAGCTGCATCAGAGGTTGACGAGAAGTTTTTCCACTGTGGCGGGTATGGTTTTGTCTGGGGAAGAGACGCTGCGTTTATAGTATCTGCAATGGATGAGCTTGGGCTCTCAAGGGAGGTTGAAAAATTTTTTGGATTCAAATTTTCTTGTCAGGAAAAGGAAGGATTCTGGGACCAGAGATATTACACAGATGGCAGCTTAGCTCCAAGTTGGGGAATTCAGATTGATGAGACAGCTTCTGTTGTGTGGGGATTTTTAGAACATTGCGAGAAGCAAAATTCTCTTCATTTGATTGATTTGCATAAAGAACAGCTCAAAAAAGCACTGCTGTTTTTGATAGCTGCTGTGGATAGCGAAAAGGGAGTTATCTTTAGAAGCTTTGACCTGTGGGAAGAAAGAGAAGGAATTCATCTTTACTCAAATGCAAGCATATATGCAGCGCTAAAGAAAGCCAAAAAATATTTTCCTGAGCTTGAAAGTGAAATTGAAAAGAAGCTAAAGGCAATAAAAAATCAGATGGCAACAAGATTTTACAGTCCTAAACTTTCCCGGTATGTAAGGTCAACAGATGTTAGAATTCCACATGAGGAATTTTTAAAGCTTCCTGAAGAGAACAGGTACATGCAAAAAGATGAGAGATATGAGATAACCTATTATTTCAAAAAGCAAGATGAAGTTGTTGACATTTCAATGCTTGGCATTTATTATCCTTTTGAAATGGTAGATAGCAGCGATAAGGCTTTCAAAGCAACCATTTTGGCTATTGAAAGGGAGTGTCAAAATTCAATTGTCGGGGGCTACAAGAGATACTCTGATGACAGATACATTGGTGGAAATCCATGGATACTGACAACACTCTGGCTTGCAATTTACTACAAAAAAACAGGGCAGATTGACAGGGCAGAAAAACTTTTTGAGTGGGCAAAAGCGCACAGTTTGCCAAACGGACTTTTTCCAGAGCAGGTTGACAGAATAACAGGAAAGCCTGCATGGGTTGTTCCTTTAGCATGGTCTCATGCAATGTATGTGCTGTATCTTTATGAATAAATTAATGATAAAAATAAAGACCAGCTTGTTTGTTTTAAACACAGCTGGTCTTTTAGTTTTATTATTACACAGGATTATAAGGTAAATATTTCTCCAATCTCTTTTTTAAAGGTTGATATTTAAAGGTTGTTTTTCCAATCATTTCACCATCAATAAATTTTATTTCGACGTCATATGTTGCTTCTTCCAGTTGAGAAAAGTCGAGAATGATATGTTCTGCATACTTTATTAAGTAATTATTGTTTTCTTCTCCTGGTGGAATATTAGCTAAGGAGAAATAACATTTTTCAGAATTCTTTTTTATCTCGATAATAATAGGGCATGTATCAACAGGGTTAATTAGTTCAATATATACTACAAACTTTTTATCATTCCCAAAAAGAACATGGGTTTCATGTAATAGTTTTAAAAATCCATCTTCAGTTTTAAACGTTTCCAAACCAATTTTTACTTTTTCTATTTTTAACTCTTTTTTTAGTTTTTTTAGTTTTTCAATAGTTGCAAAAATTATTAATTGTTCGTTACAAGCAATAATAAAAGCTTCATTTTCTTTTAAGAAAGTTGAAATATTAATAAAATCACTATTTCTCTCACATTCAATGATATTGTTTTCTGTGATGATTTTCACTTCTTGAAATGTATCTAAAGGAAGATAAAGATTCATTTGAATTTACCTCGCACTTTAAGTTATTTATAGGGCAACCTTTTACTAAATATTTCAAATCATAAAATTAGTTTTACAATTTGCTTTATTTTAATAACAAGTTTAGTATTTCAAAGAAAGCAATACCTACAACACATATTGCGATATACAAACCAATACCTTCTAAAGATGGGGCAAAAATAATCAAAAGTATTATTGTCGCAAGTATAAAGAAGACTACTATTTTGCTAAAGTTCTTATATTTATAAAATTTCACTTTTTCTAAATGAAAAAAGCGGATGGTAAAAAGTGCAAACAGAAATTCAAATATTATTAACGTTAAAAGAAGTTTTAGTGAAGATATAATCTTGAGCAAAAATATACCAATATCAAATAAGCAAGAGAAACTAATAAAAAATATCACAGGTTTTATTAAAATTTTTCTTGAGTAACCATTTGAATTTTGTTCTACTGACAAATCTAATATGCTGTCAACTGCTACTCCAACTACAATAAATAGTTGTGCAATTCTGTTTGTTATATTTCCTTTTAAAATTGGTGAGTTTCTATTGAGATAGAAGAAAATTAATGTCAAAAGTGAAAGAATAATTCCGCTGAGTGCCCAATTCAAAAAGTTATGTTTGGTTTTATTTTCCATACTCATTCCAACCTCTGATGAAACCTTTTATAAATGAAATTCCTATAGCCGCATAGCCTACGATTCCAGGTGCTTTCACCATACCTCTTGCAAATCCCCTGGCTGCTCCAGGCAATCCTGCTTCTTGTATTCCGCGCAAAGTATATCCATTTTTCATTGTTACATTAAATTCTTGTATTGCTTTGTAACCCTTTACAGCTTCTTTAATTCCATTTTCTGCAGCTGATGCGCCTGCAATTATACCACTATTTTTCCAGACTTCTTTTAATCCCTCTTTTGCTCCATTTAAAACTCTGCCTCCAAACTCTTTCAATTCCTGTATAGGAGTTTTTCTTACAACATATACCTGCATTCTACATAACCCCTCCTCTAAAGTTGTATTTTAGAAATTAAGCTGATATTTTGAATATACCATAAAAAAAAAAAAAAGCAACATCAATAATGTCAAAATTTTGATAAAATATTTATGCAAGTTATATAATTTGCAAAAAGAGTCCTGAGGGAAAGATTTGCAAACTTAAAGTATTATAAATTGGAGAAGATAATATTAGAAAAAGAAATTAAAAATATAGAAAAATTTTTGTTAATACTATACACAAAGTGGTATAAATTATATAAACCCTCTTAAAAAATTGCCAAAAGAAAGGAGATGAATGGTTGCGGATACTGCAGCTTACTTGGGAATATCCACCAAGGATTGTTGGCGGCATCTCAAGGGTGGTCAGAAGCATTTCACAGAAGCTATCTGAAACAGACATAGTTTGTGTTGTTACCATTTCAGAAGATTACGAAAGAATAGAAGATCATGGGAGTCTTAAAATATTTAGAGTTCCAGTGTATCCACTAAATTCCCTTAACTTTATCGACTGGGTTATGATGATGAACATGGCACTTGCTGAAAAAGCTATATATATTGCACAAAAGGAAGGAAGATTTGATATAATCCACGCGCATGACTGGCTTGTGGCATTTGCTGCGCGCATCGTTAAGTACGCTCTTCGGATTCCCTTGGTTGCTACAATCCATGCAACAGAACACGGACGAAACGGTGGTATATACACAGATATGCAGAGATTCATCCACAATGTTGAGTGGTGGCTGACATTTGAGGCATGGAAAGTAATTGTGAACTCTGAGTTTATGAAACACGAATGTGAAAGAATTTTCAGTTTAACACCAGACAAATGCATTACTATTCCAAATGGTATAGATTATGGTGAGTTTGCAAATGTAGAGTTTGATTTAGAATTTAGAAGAAAGTATGCAATGGACAGTGAAAAGATAGTCTTTTTCATTGGAAGACATGTTTATGAAAAAGGAGTTCACATCTTGATAGAAGCTTTCAGAAAGGTGCTTGATAATTTTTATGATGCAAAGCTAATAATTGCGGGCAATGGTCCAATGACAGGTGAACTTTACTCAAAAGCTCACTTTTTAGGGCTTTCACATAAAGTGATGTTTACAGGTTTTATTTCTGATGAAGAAAGGAAAAAACTATTTAAAGTTTCTGATATTGCTGTGTTCCCAAGTCTTTATGAACCTTTTGGAATAGTTGCTTTAGAAGCAATGGCATCAGGATGTTTGCCAGTTGTATCTGACACAGGAGGTTTTTCTGAGATTGTAAAACACCTTCACAACGGACTTACTTTTTTCTGCGGGAATTCAAATTCACTTGCTGATATGATTTTGCTTGCTTTGAAAGATAGTACACTTCGACAAAAATTGTCAAAACAAGCCCAGTCTGATGCAAAAGAAATTTATTCATGGGATGAGATAGTGAAAAGACTGAAAAATGTGTACCAGATGATTGTCACAGAAGCCAAAAAGATGGAATGGTTTTCAGTACGTTAGAGGAAAATTTCAAATCAAAAGGAGGAGGTCTAAAAAAGTATGAAAGGCGTTATAATGGCAGGTGGGTCTGGAACAAGGCTCAGACCCTTGACTGTCTCACTTCCAAAGCCGATGATACCTTTTTTCGGAAAACCTGTGATGGAGTATGCGGTAAAGCTTCTTAAAGCTCATGGCATTTTTGAAATTGCAACAACTCTTCAATATCACCCTGACAAGATAATCAACTATTTTGAAGATGGACAAAAATGGGGGGTTAATATCCAGCACTTTGTTGAAGACAGGCCTCTTGGCACGGCAGGTTCTGTCAAGAATGCAAAAGTTTTTTTGGATGATACTTTTGTCGTTTTGAGCGGGGATGGGATTACAAATGCAGACCTTACAAGAGCTATAGAGTTTCATAAGCAAAAGGGCAGCAAGGTCACAATTGTATTAAAAGAAGTTGAAATACCTATAGAGTATGGAATTGTTCTTACAGACGAAGAAGGAAAGATTCAAAGGTTTTTTGAGAAGCCTTCCTGGAGCGAGGTCTTTTCAAACCTTGCAAACACAGGGATATATATAATTGAACCAGAGATACTTGACTATATAGAAGATGGCAAACCATTTGATTTTAGCAAGGACTTGTTCCCTAAACTTTTGAAAGAAAAAGTCCCCATGTTTGGGTTTAAGATGGATGGATACTGGTGTGACATTGGAGATGTGGGAAGCTACATCAAAGCTCACAGAGATATATTTAAACTTGGTGGAATACTTGACCTTGATCTAAAAAGTTCTCAAATTTCCAAGAATTCCAACATTTCACTTAATGCGAAAATAAGTCGGAGTGTGTTTATTGGAAGTGAGTGTGAGATAGAGGACGATGTTGAAATAGGAGAGTTTTGTGTAATTGGTGATGGTGTAAAGATTGCAAAAGGAAGCAAGCTTGAGAGGGCTATACTGTGGAGCGGAAGTTTCATAGGAAAAAACTGTGAGCTCAAAAGCTGTGTCATCTGCAGCAAATCTATTTTGAAAGACTATGTAAGAGTGTCTGAAAAGGCAGTTGTGGGTGAAAACAACCTTTTGAAAGATTTTGTTGAGGTTAAAGCAGAAGCCAAAATCTGGCCAGAAAAAACAATTGAATCTGGCACAGTGATAGATGAAAACATCTACTGGGGAACAGAGGTTATAAAGAGCGTGTTTTGGGTTCGTGGAATTACAGGTGATTTTAATCAGGAGATAACACCCCAGTTTGGCATAAAACTTGGAAATTCAATCGGTTCTGTCTTTGACAGAAATGCAAGAATTTTAATTGGTGATGACTACACAGAAAAAAGCAGCGTTATTCGAAAAGCTATTGAAACAGGCTGCCAGATAACCGGTGCAAGACTTTACAGAACAAGAGGAATAATACTTCCAGTTTTCAGATACATTGTCAAAGACTATTATGATGCTGGCATTTATGTTCGATCAAGAGGTAACAGCATACGAATTGAAATATTTGACCATAATGGTATTAACATTGACAAATCACTCGAAAGAAAAATTGAAAACCTGTTTGTTACATGTGATTTCAGGACATCCTCAAACATCAATTTTGTCAATGAACTTGTCTCATCACCGCTTGAGATGTACTTTGCGAGGCTTGAAGAGACATTTGAAAGCGCCAAGTTCAAAGGTTTAAAGGTTTGCATAGTTTCGGAAGACAAATCTATAATTTCACTTTTTGACAGGATTTCTGAGCGATATGGCTTAAAGAGTACTTTAATCAGTGGTGGGTCTAAACAGTGTATAGAGAATCTTAAAAACATGTGTATACAGAGCGAATATGATGCGGGGTTTTTAATTGACAGACAAGGTGAACATTTCATTATGATGGTAGGAGATTGCACAGTATATGGGGAAAAGCTAAAAATGCTTCTTGCCTGGCTTGAGATGAAAAAGTTTAGGAATAATCATATTATATTGCCTGAGTTTTTCAAAGCGTTTTTGAGTGATGTAGACAAGCTTTTAGATGTTCCTGTAAGATATACGGGTAATGAGATTAGAGATTATATGAAAGTTATTTTAGAGGAAGGTATTAATTACTTTTTCTACTACGATGCAGTTTCATCAGTGATGCTAATATTGGAAAAACTTGCTGAAGTGAAAGATTTGATAGAAAAAGTAAAGAAATTAGAGGAAGTTCATGTGTTGAAATAATTAAAATATATAAGGAAAGGGGAATTAGAGTCTGCCCTTTCCTTTTGATTTTTTAGTAAAGGAGAGTAAACAATGAATAAATTACCAAAATACAAAGGATTCAATCTACTTGGTCTTTTTGTTCCAAATATGAGCTATGGATTTTTTGAAGATGATTTTAAATGGATGCAGGAGTGGGGATTTAACTTTGCAAGAATACCTATGAACTACAAGAACTGGTATGTTGAAGGGCGACCGGAAATAAAAGAGGAAGTTTTAGAAATGGTAGACAAGATTGTTGTCTGGGGGCAAAAGTATGGTATTCATATCTGTTTGAACATTCACGGTGCGCCAGGCTATTGCGTGAATGAAAGAACAAAAGAAGGCTATAACCTGTGGAAAGACAGAGAACCTCTTGAGTTATTTGTATTATATTGGCAGACATTTGCTAAAAGGTATAAAGGGATATCTTCAAAACATTTGAGTTTTAACCTTATAAATGAACCAAGACAGTATTCAAAAGAGGAGATGACAAAAGAGGATTTTATAAGAGTTATGACATATACAATTGAAAAGATAAAAGAGATTGATAAAGAGAGGCTTATTATAATTGACGGTGTTGATTATGGCAATGAACCTGTTTTTGAGCTCACAAATTTAGATGTAGCACAAGCTTGCAGGGCATACATTCCGTTTGAGCTTACCCATTACAAGGCAGAGTGGGTTGAGGAGAGTAACAAATTTGCTGAGCCATCGTGGCCGCTTGTACGCGAAAATGGTGAGGTTGTTGACAAGGATTATTTAAGAAGGCATTATGAAAAGTGGGCAAAATTGTTTGAATACGATGTTGGTGTAATTTGTGGTGAAGGTGGAGCATACAATAAAACACCCCATCATATTGTTGTGAGATGGCTGGCTGATGTATTGGATGTTTTAAAAGAGCTTGGGATTGGGATTGCGCTTTGGAATTTGCGTGGTCCTTTTGGAATTATTGATTCTGGAAGAGATGATGTCGAATATGAAGACTTTTATGGGCACAAGCTTGATAAAAAGTTACTCGAACTTTTGATGAGATTTTGAAAATATATGTCTAAATTTTTATAGTTGAATAAAATGGAGTCATATAAGATAAAAGTGTGACTCCATTTTTTATTTTGAAAAAACATATTTTAATAAAATTAAAATAAAAGTATTCTAAATTTTAATATTATTAAAATTACACTTGCAACATATTAAAATTTAGAGTATAATTAATTTCAACAAAAGAATAAGGGTGGCAAAAGAAATGAGGGTAAAGCTATTGAGCAAATGTCCTGTATGTGGTTCTGGGCTTGAAATTGTCAGGCTAAGGTGTCCATCTTGCAAAACTACTATAGAAAACAGTTTTGAGTATAACAAGTTTATGAAATTAACAGATGAACAACTTCAATTTGTTGAGATGTTTCTAAAAGCAAGGGGGAACTTCAAAGAAATGGAAAGGGAACTTGGACTTTCGTATCCAACACTCAGGGCAAGACTTGAAAGTATTTTAGAGGTACTTGGTCTTAAGGACAGTGGCAAGAGACAGGATACAATAGAAGTTTTAGAGATGTTAGAACGCGGTGAGATTAGCCCTGATGAAGCTATAAAAATATTAAAAGAGGAGGATTAAGTATTATGAAAGAGGAGATATTAAGAATACTAAAAATGGTAGAAGAAGGCAAACTTGATGCTGAAAAGGCATATGATATGCTTGAGATTATTCAAAAGAAAAGCTTTAGTCCAACTGAACAGCAAAATAAAGGTAGGATACTCAGGATATTGGTAAGTTCGTCGAATAATGATGAGGTTAAAATAAGTCTGCCAATTGAGTTTATAAAGAGCATGATAAAGGCGACTGGTCCAAAGTTTATTCAAAAGATAGTTGATCAGTCAATTCAAAGAGGAATTGAAAATATCACTCATGAAGATAATGATAAATCTAATTTTCAAAACATTTTTGAAGGTGTCGATATTAATATGGTTTTAAGTGCTATTGAAAGTGGTCTTGTGGGTGAAATTGTAAACATTCAATCTTCAAATGGGGATAAGGTTTATATTGGGATTGAATAAATTTTATTCTTATAAAGGTGGTTTTTAGGAATATGAGAATAATAGTAGGCAACCGCGATGAAAGAAAAATAAATACATATTTTCCTCTTTTTGCAGTAGCATTTTTGTTAAGATTCACACCAAAATTTGTGCTTAAACATACCTTAAAAAAAGCACAAGCAAAGATATCGTTTGATGACATGGATTTTAGAGCCATCTCACGCGCAATTTATTCTCTTGGAAAGTATAAGGGATTAGTTATTGTGGAGATAAAAGACTCAGATGGTTCAGAGGTGATAATAAAAATATGAAAAGGAAATCATGATGAGTTACTACGCATTAAAGGAAAGTACGCTAATCTTTATTTAAAGCAGTTTGCAACAAAATATTATTTTTAGTTTGTTAAATTAAGCTAATATAAAACTTAGCACATAAAGGCTATAATTGTAATGTATTAGATTTTTCATTTTAATATGGGAAGGGAAACTGATATTTATGAAAAGCAGAATTTACATAAGATGGGCACTTGTCTTTGTATGGATGACTGTAATTTTTTGTTTCTCAGCACAGGAAGGTGCTATTTCACATCAAAAAAGTTTTTCAATAGCAATTTTTGCGGAGAAATTTATAGAATTTTTTACGGGAAAGGATTTGATTAACTCTCATAATAGGAAGAATTTTGAATTATTTATAAGAAAACTTGCACATGTAACAGAATACTTCATTTTAAGTATGCTGTTTTACAAAGCGTTTTTTGAATGCAACAGAAATTCAAAAAAGTCTTTTATATTGACATTTATTTTTTCTGTTGCCTACGCAATTTCAGACGAAGTTCATCAGATATTTGTATCTGGTAGAGGACCAAGCGCTGTTGATGTAATGATTGATACAATTGGTATAATTGGCTATCTTTTGATTAAAAGGACAAAAAATATAATAAAAAATAGTTTAAAATTTTGTTGTAAATAAAATTAAACGGCTGGTCTAAAAAATTGGCCAGCCGTTACCATTTATATCTAAACACAGTCCACATAAGAAAACTGCCTATTGTGAAAATCAATATTCCAATGACAAGCCTGGTTTTGTCAACTTTTTCTTCAATTTCATAGCCTCTTTTTAAAATCTTAATTTGATATGCGTGTATATCCAAATCTCCGCCATGTTCCCTACAAGCTCTATTAAAAATTCCTTTTACATATACAGTATCGCCTTTTACTCCATGTCTTCCAAGATATTTAATTATTTTAGTATCTTCATATTTCAAAAAAATACCAATTGCATTGTTACCATCGTGAACATTGACCCAAGCGTAATTTCCTCTTTTCATTATTTCGCCTATAGCTTCTCCTTGAAACTCGATAAATTTGCCGTCATATTTAAAAGCATTATTTATAAGCGTATTGCTATCAATAGGTTTTGCCAAAGAAGTTTCGGTTAAATATGATACCTCTATTCCAATTAATATCAATAATAACATAAATAATTTTCTTGCCATCTTTTTTTATCCTTCCTTTGCCTCTTTAAATAGGAATGCGAAAAGAGCAATCACAGACATAAATTCAAGCCTTCCAACCCACATCATAAAAATATAGATAATTTTCAATGCATCTGGCATGGAAGGCTGGGTAATTCCAATTGAAAGTCCAACGTTGCCGAGAGCTGAGGCTGATTCAAACATTGCTGCCTTCAGAGGATACCCAAAAAACGTACCTGCAAGTGTTCCGAGCGCAAATGTTGAAATATACAAAAGTATAATAATTGATGCATTTCGAACATGCCTATCTTGTAATGTTATTTCTTTTAGATGATGAAACTTTTCAACAACAACTGCCGAATCAGGTTTTATCATCTTTTTTATGTCGTTTACAATAGCATTTGCAAGTATTGCAAACCTCAGTGCCTTTATACCACCTGCTGTTGAGCACACAGAACCGCCCGCAAGCATGGCAATAACTATAAGAATTATTGCTGCGTCTGACCATTCAGAGAAAAATTGCTGCGAGTAAAGTGTTGCAAATCCTGTACCTGTATGTGCAGAAAGAAAATGGTAAAATGTTTTTCTGAACGAAACTGTGCTATCTGAATAAATGCCTTTTAAAGCAACAGCACCAAGAAAACTCAAAATTGTTATTGTTGTAAAAAGGCTTTTTATTTCAGCGTTTCTGATACCTTCTTTATAATTACCAGTGAGGATAAAATAATGAAGCGCAAAATTTATTGTTCCTAAAATCATTATGGTCATGCAAATAATCTCGTATGACAGACTGTGAAAATAAATTGCATTTTGAGACTGAGGAGCAAACCCTGCTGTATCCCAGCCACCAAGAAACATCCACAGTCCTCTGAAAAATGCCATATCCAGAGGAAGACCTATTAAAACACCATTTATTGTCAAAGCCAAAGTCCCCAGAACAAGGTACAAAAGACTTACAGACCAGATTATCCTTGCTGTATGCATAACGTTAGGGAATATTTGTTCATCTCTTGCCTCACCCATGTATACCTTTAAAAGTCCGCGCATCCCTGATGCAAGAAAACTAAGGGTCATTAAAACCATACCCTGCCCACCGATGTAACAAATAAGATGTCGCCACATATTCAGTCCCATTGGTGCATGGTCTAAGTCCTGAATAAGAACAAGACCTGTTGTTGTATATCCGCTCATGACTTCAAAAAATGCATCCAGGTAGGATTTAAAATGTCCTGAAAGATAAAGAGGTACAGCTGAAATCAGTGCACCAAGCGCCCAAGTCAAAGCCACCATGCTCATTCCAGCGCCCCACGAAAACCTTTCTTCTTTTGTGTCCCTTCCAATAAAGATGAATATAAAACTTACAATAAAAAAAAGTCCAATACCAATCATAAGATTAAATAACATATTCCACTCGCAATACAAAAGAGAAGTTATTGCAGCTAATATTTCCACTATCCCAATTGCGCTTAAAGTTTTTCCTGTCATGTAAAGGACATGCCTAAGTTCTATATGACCATCTTTGAACTTGGTTTTGTACATTTTATCCAGCCCTCTTTTTCAGCACATTTTTATTTGTGACCAAAAAGATAAGGAATTAAAGTGACAATGGTACCAGCAGCGATGAATCCCAGTGCAAGACCAATTTCTACAAGTACACCAATGAATGTGGTTTTTAGGTTTTTTTCTTTTTTCTTGAGCATTGCACTCAATCACCCTTTTCGTTATTTTGAACTTATAAGACGCTTAAACTCTCTTTTAGCACTTTCACTTACAATTACAAGCAGTGTATCACCCGGCATTATAATACTGTCTCCAGAAGGGACAAATGTTTCATTTTCTCTCATGATAGCCCCAATTATACTCTCTTTGGGAAACGGAATATCTGCAATCTTTTTGTTTGCAGCAGGTGAATTTTGTTGAACAACCGCCTGAAAAACTATTATTTCCCCATTTTTTAACGTGGCAAGAACAGAAAGAGGTTCTATCTCCACCTCATGTTCGATTATCTTTGCGATAATATCAGTTGAAGATATCACATTGTCAACCCCAAGCCTTTTCATAACGTTTATGTTTTTAGGGTTGTTTGCCCGTGCTATAGTTCTTTTTACTTCAAATACTTTTTTAGCAAGCTGGCATGATATGAGGTTATCCTCATCCTTTCCGGTTACGGCAATAAAAAAGTCACACTTGTGGACCTTTGCATCAGCCAAGGTATCTAAGGATGTTCCGTCTCCTTCTATAACTGTTACGTTTGAAAACTCTTCGGCAACTTTCCTGCAAAGTTCTGGCTGCTGTTCTATAACTGTTATCTGATATTTTCCTCTCTCTGCTAAAAGCTTTGTTAAAAAATACCCTACTTTTCCACCGCCAATAATTACAATTTTCATTTATTCACCTTCTTTTCTGCCACTACCATAATATCATTTTCCTGAAGCCTGATATTTTTATTCTTGAAATAAAAGTGTTCATTTCGGATTATTCCAAAAAGATAGCAATTTTCAGGAAGAATTATTTTATCCAGACCTTTCCCAATATCATCTCTCTTTGGAGTAATGTACTTAAAAAATACATCATCTTTTCCAAACCTGTGCTTATGCCTTATTTCACGTGAAAGAAGAATTGATTTAATATACTCAACAGCCAAGGTTGTAGGACAGATTGTTTCAAGCCCGAGAGAATGAAAGATATCTTCTCTCAGAGGGTCATAAATCCTTGCTATAACCTTTGGTACATTATAAATCTCTTCAGCAATCTGAGCAGTCATTATGTTAGTACTATCATCAGGTGTTACTGCTGCAAGGGCGTCTGCCTTTTCTATCCCTGCTTGTTTTAAAACATCTTCATCTATTACAACACCCTGAATCTTCATGCCATTAAAGTCAGGTCCAAGTCTTTCGAAATTTTTTTGGTCAGAGTCAATCACAACAACGTCGTGCCCCTCATCTGCTAAAGACTTTGCTAATGTTGAGCCTACTTTTCCGCACCCCACAACTATTATATACAATTTTTCTGCACCCCTACTTGATATTACCTCTAAAAATTCATAGATTAAATTATATTCCTTTTGCAATAGACTCACAAGAGGGATTTTGATAAAATAAAGTAATAGAAAGTATATAAGATAATTAAATAAAAACTCATCGTAGGAATAAAAGGAGAGAAAAAATGGTTAGAAAAGTTTTGTGCGGGACTGTAGCGATAGTATTTTTTGTAGTTTTTTCATTTAATATATTACCCACATTTTCACAGACTCAAATCCCAGAGTGGATAAGAATAGGTGTGTTTTACACTGATACATATAAAAAGTCAAGTCCGGTAGATTCTGTAAGAATTGAGGCGAAAGGAAGCCTTTTTTTAGCTATTTCTGATGACAAAAACTTTATTACAATTGCTGATACACAAAAAAATAACCTTACGGTTTCAAAAGATGTATACAAAAAAAATAGTCAGGAAGGGCCAAATTATCATGTAGCAGTTGGAAGATATATTTCATACAAAACAGCAGAGAATAGCTTAAAAAATTTTTCTTCATTTAAAGATGCCTTTGTTGGCTTTGTAAATGGTGGGTATAGTATATTGATTGGCTGTTTTGACAATATAAGTGAAGCAAGTAAGCTGGCAGCAAAACTTTCCGGCGCCACCATTTTTTCTTCAGATACTATGGTGCTTGTAAAAGATGAAAATGGCAAAATACTTTTTGGATTTGACGGTCAAGGTACAAGGTTTTTGATGATAATTCCACAAAAGCAAAACGGAATTGAGAGAATAAAGATTGGTGATAGATGGTTCAGGGGCAGGGCTGAGTTTAAAAGAATAAAAGGTAGTGATATAACAGTTATAAATGTTACAAAGCTTGAAGAGTATCTGTATGGTGTTATCAGGATGGAGATTGATCCTCTGTGGCCAATTGAGGCTGTAAAAGCATTTGCAGTGATTGCCCGAACGTATGCTGTGAGAAACCTTGGCAAGCACCAGTTAATTGGGTTTGACCTGTGCCCAACAGACCACTGCCAGGTATATGGCGGTGCAGTAGACGGCACATATGGAGAAAAATGGGCAATTGCAGCTGTTGATGCAACAAGAGGTGAGATTATAACTTACAAAGGCAACCCGATTGACGCTGTGTATTTTTCATCAACAGGCGGTATTCCAACAGAGGATTCTGAAAATGTTTGGAGGTACCCTGTTGAGTATCTGAGGTCTGTTGACAACTCTAAAGAAGCAAAAAATTCAAAGTCGTCGTGGTTATTTCAGTTTACCAAAGATGAGATAAAAAATATGCTCAAAAAAAGAAACATAGACATTGGTGATGTTTTGGATATTCAAGCTCTTGAGTACACAAAAGCAGGAAGGGTTTTGAGGCTAAAAATTGTGGGCACACAAGGTGAATATGAGTGTCAAAAAGAAGCAACACGGCTTTTGTTTGGGCTTTACAGCCAGGCATATACAATTACAACAGATGCGGATGTAGCTGTGGTTGATGAAAATGGGAAGGTGAAAAAGGTAAGAGTGAGCAGCCAGAAGATTTTGTTCGAGGATGGGAGTGTAAAGAATGCAGGCTATGTTCGGAAAGATCAAAGCTCTGGCAATGGAGAATTTCTTCCACAATCAACAGCCCAGAGTGTATACCTTTCAACATATGATGAGGTGTATCAGCCTGACGATGTTGGAGGTTTTGAGAGTAAGCAGCAGACATTTTCACAGCAGTATATAGAGGTAATAAATCCGGATGGCAGCATTGACAAGGTGCCACTTGTCCCTACCACATACACATTCAATGGCAAGGGCTGGGGACACGGTGTTGGAATGAGCCAGTGGGGTGCAAAAGGCCTTGCTGAAAGTGGTTATAATTATAAGCAAATTATAAAATACTATTACACAGGAGTTGAGATTGAAAAAAGATGGGAAAATGGAAACTAAGCGACTTTCACTATGACTTGCCAGATGAGCTGATTGCACAAAAACCTGTAGAGCCGCGGGACAGCTCAAGGCTCATGGTTATTTTGCCAGACGGCAGGATTGAGCACAGAATTTTCCGCGATATAGTTGAATATTTAAATGAGGGTGACTGTCTTGTTCTAAATAACTCTAAGGTCATACCAGCAAGGTTAATTGGGCAAAGGGAAGAGACTGGCAGTTTTATAGAGTTTTTACTTATAAAAAGGCTTGATATAAACACATGGGAGGTCATGACACGGCCTGGAAAAAAGGCGAGAAAAGGGAGAAGATTTGTATTTGGAAATGGAGAGTTAAAAGCTGAGGTTTTACATGTAAACAGAGAAGAAGGTACAAGGGTTGTAAGGTTCTACTACGATGGGGTGTTCGAAGAGGTTTTAGAGAGACTGGGCAAGATTCCTCTTCCACCATATATAAAAGAGGAGCTTGATGATCTTTCAAGATATCAGACAGTGTACAGCAAAGTGCCTGGTTCTGCTGCAGCACCAACTGCAGGTCTTCACTTTACGGAAGAGCTACTTAGCAGAATATCAAAAAAAGGTGTTGAAATTTTGTATGTGACACTTCACGTTGGGCTTGGAACTTTTAAGCCTGTTAAGGTTGAAAATGTAGAGGAGCACAAGATGCATGAGGAGTATTATGAAATCTCTGAAGATGTTACAGAAAGAATAAATAGAGCAAAAGAACTTGGTAAAAGAGTGATTGCGGTTGGGACGACATCTTGCAGGGTTTTAGAATCGTGCTGTGATGAAAATGGAAAAGTAAAAGCTAAAAAAGGTTGGACAGATATATTTATCTACCCTGGCTATGAATTTAAAGTTCTTGACGGGCTTGTTACAAACTTCCATCTTCCGGATACTACCTTGATGATGCTTGTCTGTGCGTTTGGCGGATATGAGAGAATCATGAATGCTTACAAGATTGCTGTCGATATGCGTTATAGGTTTTTCAGCTTTGGAGATGCAATGCTGATATTGAGAAGATAAATTTATTTCTATAAATTCTAAAATTTGTTAATTTACAATTAATAGGTTTTAATATATAATAATCTTAAGCCAAAATAAGAGGAGTTGTTAAAATATGGATGAGATAAAGCAAATGTTAACTCTTGTCTTAGAAAAGGTTGATAGCATTGATAAAGGCTTGGAAGAAGTAAAACAAAGGCTTGACAGGGTAGAAGAAAGGCTTGATAGAGTTGAAGAAAGGCTTGATAGAGTTGAAGAAAGGCTTGATAGAGTTGAAGAAAGACTTGACAGAGTAGAGGAAAGACTTGACAGGGTAGAGAAAAGACTTGATGCAGTAGAGAAAAGACTTGATGCAGTAGAACAAAGACTTGATGCAGTAGAACAAAGACTTGATGCAGTAGAACAAAGACTTGACACTCTTGAGAAGAGGGTTGACAAGCTTGAGGTTGAGACAGCCAAGAATTCTGTTATGCTCGAAGATCTCAAAAGAAAACTTGAGCTTATGGCAGAAATCCAGCAATCTCACTTTGATCAAGACAAGCGTGAACATGAAGAGCTGAGAAGATATGTTGATGGCAGATTTGCTGTTATTGAGTTTGCTATAAAACAACTTTCAAGCGATATGGAAGAGATGAAAAAGGATATAAAAGAATTAAAAGAAAACAGAGTAAAGATTGAGGTTTTTTATGAAATCCTTGGTAGGCACGAGGTTGAAATAAGCAATCTCAAAAAAGCTGTATTTTCAGCAAATTAGAATAAGAGGGGCTGTATGTGAAAATGTTTCAGCCCCTTTTTTGTTTGGTAAGATGTGATATAATTTAAGATAAGATTTTGAGGGAAGGTAGAACTTTAAGATGATAAATAGTTTTCAAGCTCCACTTTTGGGCAAACTCAAATATTTTGAGTACCTCACAGCGCCTAACTCAGAAAGATACAGAACAATCATGAGATATTGTTTTTTGTGCCATTTAGAATACAAAAACAGGCTCACAAAAGAAGAGATATTTACATTTTTAAAAGGTTTTCCACAGTTTGCAGACTACACTGAACAGATGTGCGAACAGGACTTGAAAAGTCTTGTTGAGTGGGGCAATTTGAATTCAATTCAGGACACTTCAAAGACTAGAACTGTTGAGGAGTTTAAGAACAAAAGATTTTTATATGAACTTACACATATCGGACTTAAGATTGAAAGGTTTTTGTTTGAACTTGAAACTCAAGAGGACACAAAAGCAGAGTTAAATCCCAAGCATATTGAGAAGATATTTCTCTTGCTTCAGCAGGTGGATAGTATATTGCAAGAGCCACAAAAAAGAGCAGTTGACTGGTGGGACGAGCTAACAAGATCTTTTGAGGAGATTGAAAATAGCTATTCTGAATATATTTCAATGTTAAAGTCGTACGAAGCTGAAAATCTCATGATAAAAGAGAATTTTTTAGAGTACAAATCAAAGCTTGTGCAGTACCTTTACAACTTCTATATTGTATTTCAGAACTATCTTCCAAAAATAAGATCCATCTTTTTGCAATTAAAAAACTCTGAGGTTGAAAAGCTTTTGAAATATATAATCGCTCAGGAAAAGGAACATCCCAAAAACATATTCAAAGATCCAGAGAGTATAGAAAGGAATATAAAAGCAAGGTTTGACAATATAAAACTCTGGTTTGTTGCTCCCCATGGTCAGGCAGAAAAACTTTCTGATCAGATACAGGGACTTATAAAAAAGGTGTCTGACCTTGCAGCAAGGCTTTCAGAGATGTCGAGTGTCAAAGTAAACAGGCAGGAAGAGTACAAACACTTAGCAAAAATCTTTTCAAACCTTGATTTGGCAACCTGTCACAAGCTTTCTGCAGTTGTGTTTGGTGTGCTTTTGCCGCGATACATTGCAACCGAGGAAAAGAGGCAGAGCGAACTTGCAAGTCTTAGCATTCTTGACGTGCCGCCAATGAAGAGTTTGCTTCACTCAAGAGGAAGGCTTGTGAGAGAAAAGAGCAAAGTTTTGCCGGCATCTGAATTTTCTGAAGACAAGAAAAAAAGATTTGAGGAGTATAAAAAGAAGATTGAAGAGGAAGAAAAACTTGTTGCTGAGCTTATAAAAGATGGAAAAATTGAGTTTGAAAATCTTCCTGTTTTGACTCCACAGGTGAGGAAGAAACTTTTGGTGTGGCTTTCAAGAGGACTTTCAACAGGTTTTGGTAATACAGACTCAGGTAAAAGATTTAAAGTGGTAAAACCAAAGGATGGGAGATATTGTGTTTTAAAATCTATAGATGGTGAGCTTGAGATGCCGGCGTATGTGATTGAGTTTGTTGAGTAAAGAAAGGCAGGAAAGCAGAAAGATGAAAAGTGCACTTTTAAAATTACTTGAAAACTTTTGGATTTTAAAAGAAAAAGAGGTTGAAAACTATTATGAGTGTAAAAACATTGGCAAAGAGTTAAAAGACTTTATAGTTACCAAACTGGGACTTAAATTCTATGCTACATCTGACATAGTCAGACTTGAAAAGATACCACTTGTTCCAAGAGAGTACATGGGTATTCTGGAGTTTGAAGAGCCGAAAGACTATGTATTTTTCTGTCTTGTTCTTGCATTTTTAGAGGACAAGGGCAAAGACACTCAGTTTTTGCTTGAGGATATCACGCAGTATATACGGTCGAATTATCCTTACGAAGAAATTGATTGGACTATGTATTCTGATAGAAGGTCGCTTATAAGAGTTCTTAAGTTTTGCGAAAAGATGGGGCTAATTAAAATAGATGATGGCAATCAAGAGCTGTTTGTGGAAAGAGCTGATGTAGATGTACTTTATGAATCAACAGGGCTATCAAAGTACTTTATGAGGACATTTCCTAAAAGCCTTGTTGAGTATTCGTCAGTCGAAGAGATTTTAAATAGCGAGTTTGAGTTTACAAATGGACTTTCTGACCAAATCACTGATATAAAGAGAATAAAAGCCTACAGAGGGCTTTTGATAGATGGAATTGTAGACTTTGAAAATGAAGCACCACTTTATTACATTAAAAAGCAGAAGACAACAATTTCACAGGACCTTGAAAAGTTTGTACCAGAGCTTGAGCTTCACCTGTTCAAGTCGTTTGCATATATTAGCGTTGAGGGAGATTACAGATATACTTACCCTGACAATTCAAATATATGCGATGTGTTACTTTTGTGTTCAAAAGAGATTTTTGAAAGGGTAGAAAAGGGTGAGCTGAGGCTTTCACCCCCACATGAGATGCTTGAAATTTCGCTTGACCACTTTAAGCTAATTGTGGAGAATGTCAAGAAAAAATACGGAAATTTTTGGAACAAGGAGTGGAGGGAAAAGTCAACAGAGAAAATATTTGAAGAGCTTTTAGAGTTTTTACAGCTTCATAATTTTGCAAAGACAAATGAGGATGGGTATCTTGTTATATCACCTATTTTTTTGAGAGTTGTTGGTGAATATCAGGACTATGAAATAAATAATCAGCTTTCTGTTAAAAATGAGAGTACAGTAAGATCGTTTGAGGATATAGAAGATATAAATGTAGATGGAGGTTTATATTTTGAAGATGAGCAAGGAAAATAGATGGGTGCTCAGCAGAGCCGGAGTTTTCAACTACTGGTATTATGACGAGGAGTATTTTGACTTTTTCGATGGCAGGATGCTTATTCGTGGTGCTAATGCTTCAGGCAAGTCTGTGACAATGCAAAGTTTTATTACCCTGCTTTTGGATGGCAATTACCACCCATCCAGGCTTGACTCTTTTGGCTCAAATGCGCGAAAGCTTGAAGACTATGTTCTTGGTGATCAGGGGCCTGGTCAGAAAAATGAGGCAATAGCCTATCTTTTTCTTGAGTTTAAAAAACAAAATGTATTTGTATCCATAGGTATGGGAATAAGAGCGAAAAGAGGTACAAATCCTGATACTTGGTATTTTGTTTTGACGGATGGAAGAAGATTTGGTATAGATATATTCTTTTATGAAAAGATAGGAGACCAGAAGATCCCACTTACCAAAAAAAAGTTTGAAAATCTTTTAGGAGACGGTGGGAAGGTATTTTCAGCTCGAAAAGATTATATGGAAGAAGTCAATAAAATATTATTTGGTTTTGAAGACACAGAAGAGTTTGAAAATTTAATTGAACTGATAGTTCGAATAAGAGCGCCAAAGCTTTCAAAAGATATAAAACCTGATTCTGTCTATAAGATGCTTCAGGAGTCTTTGCCAGCTCTTTCTGAGTCAGACTTGCGTAGCCTTTCTGACTCAATAGAAAATATGGACAGAATTCAAACAGAGCTTAAAAATCTTGAAATTATAAAAGATGTGTTAGAAAAATTAAAAAAGGTTTACGATGAGTACAATAAGCTTTTGCTTGCGCAAAGTATACTTAACGTGCTTGAGAAGAGCAAAGAATATTTTAGTCTTAAAATAGATCTTGAAAAAGCTCAAGCTGAGGTTGAGAAAAATAAGGAAGAAAAGCTTAAGATAGAAGAAAAAATAGGAGAGCTAAAAAAAGAACAAGAGTCTTTGACATTGAGGCTTGAAAGTATAAAAGAAAACGATATATTCAAGCTACAAAAGGAACTTTTAAATATAAAAGAAGAGCTCAAAGAAGTTGATGAGCAGAAAAACAAAAAGCTTTCCCAGATAAATTCAGCTTCTCAAAAGCTTGAGAAAGAAAGACAACAGCTTATCGCTTTAGAAGAAGAGCTTGAAAAGTACAAAAGAAAAATAAAAGATAGCGTCGAAGAAGGCAAATTGCTAATCGAATCAATTGGTTTTCAGAGATTTTTAGAAACGCTTGATATGTATCTTTTTGGACAGGGAAGTCTTGACATTTTAAAAGACGAAATTTCATCTTTCTTATATCAGGTGGAGATAGTACTTAAAAATTATGAAAAATTAGCTGAAATCAAGAAAGATTTAGACGGCTTTTATAAAAATCTTGATATGAACAAGGCAGAAGCACAAAAGATTGAAGAAGATATACAAAATCTTTTGCTTCAGCTTGAGGAAATAAAAAATAGTCTGAAGAATGCTATTTCTATTTACTTTGAACAAAATGAGGTTTTCAAAGCTTTAGATGAGCAGAGAACAGCAATTTTCCAGGCAATAAATAGTTGTGAGAAAAAAGGTGATTATGTCAGAATATATTCAATCTTAGATGATATTTATAAGTTTCATTATCTTGCTATCTCAGATACAATAAGAAGGCTTGAGTTTGAAATAGAAACGTTAAATAACAAAATTAAAGCTAAAAAAGAGGAAATTGAAAAAATAAAAAGCCAGAAAGATGATGAAATTATACTTTCACCCCAGCAAAAGAAAGTAAGAGACAGGCTTTTACAAAAAGGGGTGCCATTTATACCTTTTTATATGGCTGTGGATTTTAAAGACGGTGTGGACGAAAAAAAGAAAGCTATCATTGAAGATGCCTTGAACTGCCTTGGTATTTTGAACGCTTTGATTGTTCCAGAAAAGTACAGAGATGTTCTTTCAGAACTTATGGATGATGAAAAAGAAATGATTCTAATTTCAAAACCTGCATATTTTTCGCATACGCTGAACGAGTTTTTAGAAGTTGCCAACTTTGACGGACCTGCCGAGCTAAAACAGGAAGTGGCAGCTGTGATTGACAGCATTTTTGCTACCGAAAAAGATGATGGTATTTATATCTGTGAAGATGGAAGATTTGGTAATAGCATCTTAAAAGGCAGAACAACTACATGCGAAAATGCAAGGTTTATAGGAATTGAAAATAGAAGAAGATACAGGCAGATGCTAATATCACAGCTGGAAGATGAAATAGCTAAACTTTCAGTTGAAGTAGATAATAAAAAACAGGAGAGAAACGCACAAAAGGTATTGCTTGAAAAGTTACAAAACGAGAGAGACAGTTTCCCTTCATTAATTGACCTTGACACTGCATTTGAGATGATTGAAGAAAGAGAAGATAGAAAATCAGACATACAAAAAGAGATAGAGTTTTTGGAAAAAAAGATAAGAGAGCTTCTTACTAAAGAAAATAATTTAAAACATGAGATTTCTGTCATTGCAACAAAGCTTTCTGTTACAGCAGCAAAAGATAATTTTTTGAAGCTAAGTAAAGATGCTCAAAAACTTAAAAGTTTGCTTGTTGATTTAGAAAACCAAGTGGAAAAAGAAAAATTGGTTTCAAGGACATTAGACTTACGAAAAGATCAAATCCTACAAATAGAAGAAAATATTCAAAATTTAAGCTTCGATTTGCAGGTTTTAAAAACAAGATGGGAAGGCTTAGAACTAAAAAAAATAGAAATTGAAAAAAGACTCTCAAGTGATGATGCTCAAAAGCTTTTTGAAGAACAGCAAAAGGCAATTGAACGGCTTGATAGTATTCCTAAGGAGATAGAAAACTTCAACAAAGATCTTCAGGATAAAGTTGCAAAAATTTCGCGATATGAAGCACAAATTGAGACAAAAGCTTCGCAGCTCGAAAAAGCTAAAATGGAGTACACAAATAGCCTTGAAGTGTTGAAGATAGAACTTTCTTTTGGTTTTGTTTGCAGGGAAGAAAATCTTGAGGATGAGAGCAGACTTTTAGAGTTTGCAAAGGAAAAAAGTAGCTTTGCCAATGAATATAAATCTAAGGATTTAAATCAGGTTTTACAAAAGCTTATTGCTACACACTATGAAGCACAAGTTCAGCTTGCAGAGTTTGGTGCAAATCTTTTTCTTAAAGAAGATGAAAAAACCAGATATTTAAGATATTTGTGGACTGCTAAGAAGGATGGAAGAT